>MGNZ01000032.1:1152-7093 GCA_001795235.1 Chloroflexi bacterium RBG_16_64_32
GTCACGGCCCGCGACATCGCCCGGGCGCTGCAGGAGGACACCGGCGTGGAGCTGGAGCACAGGCAGGTGGACCTTAGGCAGCCTATCCGCGAGGTCGGGTCTCAGGAGGTGACAGTGAATCTCACCCGTAACGTCCACGTCCAAGTGAATGTGAGCGTGGAGCCGTTGGGCGGGATGCCGGAGACAGAGGCTGAGGCTGTGGCCGAGGAGCCGGAAGCGGAAGCGGAGGCTGAGGCTGTGGCCGAGGAGCCGGAAGTGGAAGTGGAGGCTGAGCCTGTGGCCGAGGAGCCGGAAGCGGAGGCCGGGGCGGAGGCGGAAGCAGAGCCGTCGGAAGAGCTGGAGCCGGCCGAAGAAGAGCCGTTCGAGGAGCCGGAGGCCAAGGAGCCTGAGGTCGAGGAGGCTGAGGCTGAGGAATCGGAGGCGGCGGCGGAGGCGGAAGCCGGGGCCGGGGAGACCGACGAAGAGACGTAGGGGCGCTGTAGGGGCGCTGCTCGCTGCGCCCTTGCTGCTAACCAGGCAGGTGTAATGGTTGTCGAGGCTGAGCGGGCGGACAGGCTACCGCCCCACGATATCGAGGCAGAGGAGGCGGTTATCGCCTCCCTTCTTGTTGACCCCGAGGCTATCTACAAGATAGCTTCCATCCTCAAGCCGGAGGACTTTTTCCGCGAACAGAACGCCTGGGCATTCGAGGCCTGCGGGGCGCTGTGGGAGCGGAACCAATCGATCAACCAGATTACCGTCGCCCACGAGCTGGCGCGTAAGGGCCGGCTGGAGGAGGTGGGGGGCACAGCCTACCTCAGCCGCCTGGTAACTGAGCTGCCCACCTCCGTAGGCGTGGAGCACTACGCGGGGCTGGTACAGCGCGACTCCGCCTATCGCAAGCTGATATCGGCTGCCGGGATGATCGCTCAGATGGCGTACCGCGCCGGGCCGGAGGTCGGTGAGGTGCTGGCGCGAGCGGAGATCCTGATCGCCGGCATCCGTCAGGGAGAGGCCGTCCGTGACTTTGTGCACGTCAAGGAGCTGCTGGAGGGCTACCTGGCGTCCGCCGATTCTGCTACGGGGTCCGTGGCGGCGGAGGCACGCGCAATAACCACAGGCTTCATGGATCTGGACACCCTGCTGGGCGGCCTCAAGCGGTCGGACCTCGTGGTGGTGGCGGCGCGTCCCAGCGTGGGCAAGACCTCGCTGGCGTTGAACTTTGCCCGCAACGCGGCGGCACGACAGCAGGCGTCCGTGGGCATCTTCTCGGTGGAGATGGCGGCGGAGCACCTCGTGCAGCGCCTGCTGGCGCTGGAGGCCGGGGTGGACTCCACACGCCTCGGCTTCGGAATGCACTCTGACCGCGAGCAAGCGCGGATCATCAACGCGCTGGGCGTCCTCTCTGATCTCAACATCTACTTCGACGACACGGCGATGTTGACGGTGGCCGAGATGCGGGCCAAGGCGCGGCGCCTCCACCTGGAGCGCCGTCTAGACCTCATCGTCGTCGACCATCTCCAGCTCATGCACGGCGGCGTGCGCAGCGACAACCGTGTGCAGGAGGTGAGCCACATCACGCGCTCCCTGAAGGAGCTGGCCCGTGACCTGGACGTGCCGGTTATCGCCTGCTCCCAGCTCTCACGCGCCGCTGAGGCGCGGCCAACACACATCCCCCAGCTTTCCGACCTGCGCGACTCCGGCAGCATAGAGCAGGACGCCGACGTCGTCATCTTCATCTACCGCGAGGAGCGGCACGTCAGCCGCGAGGAGTGGCAGCAGCAGCACCCGGACAGGCCCGCCGAAAAATATCCGGCGGGCATCGCCCAGATCATCATCGCCAAGCACCGCAACGGGCCTACGGGCACCATCCACCTTCGCTTTCGCGACAAGATCGCCCGGTTCGAGGACCTGCTGGTGAGGGAACCTGAGGAGTGGAACGAGGAGGCGTAGGCGGCTCGCCCCTCGCGGAGGCGGACGGAGGCTTCGCGGGCTTCCCGGCATCTGGGCGGGCCACTGCGATGCCCAACCTGTTCTTCTCGCGGCTGCTGCCTGAAATAGAGAACGTGGAGGAGCTGCTGGTCACGCTGTACTTCATTTTCGCCCAGGGGCTGACAAGCCGGGCCTCGCAGCGCCGCTCGCCGCCGTTCGTCACCCGACGGGAGCTGGCCGCCGACGGCACGCTGGCGCGGGCGCTGGCGAACCTCTGCGAGGATGGCGGCGAGGCGCTGGCCAGGGGTCTCGCCCTGGCCGTGGAGCGCGGATCGCTCCTACGCGTCGAGGCGAAAGGCGAGGGCGGCGGCGAAGAGCTATACCTGCTGGCCACGCCCGGCAACCGGCGCGCCGCCGAGCGGCTGGCCGGCGCCGAGATGCGGCTGGCGGAGCCGCTGCCTCCGGCGGCGACCGCAGAGCCGCTGAACATCTTCGCTCTGTACGAGGGGAATATCGGCGCCATCACCCCCCTCATGGCCGATGACCTCAAGGACGCCGAGGAGCGCTACCCACCACAGTGGATTGAGGACGCGTTCCGAGAGGCGGTGAGCCTGAACAAACGCAGCTGGCGCTACATCCACGCCATCCTCAAGCGCTGGGAAGCGGAGGGCCGGGACTATGAAGAAGCTGGACGAGATCCTGAAGCAGACTGGCTGGAACGCCGCTACGCCCGCGGCAAACGCGGCGCCGGACGCCTCCGCTGATCCGCCTGAGGCGGACGAAGACGGGGTGTGTGACGACTGCGGCGGCGCGGGCTTCGTGCGCAAGAACGTGCGCCTGGGCCACCCGGATTTCGGCAAGGCGTTCCCCTGCCGCTGCACCGAGGACGAGCGCGAAGACGAGCGGCTGGCCCGCCTCCAGCGCTACAGCAACCTGGGCGCGCTGCTGCGCCTCACCTTCGATGACCTGATGGCGCGCGGCCGCAGCCCTCGCCCGCAGGACCAGGAGCGGTTCGCGGCGGCCGTCACGGCCGCCCGCGGGTTCGCGCATGAGCCCTCGGGATGGCTGGTGTTGAGCGGCCCCAGCGGCTGCGGCAAAACCCATCTCGCCGCAGCCATCGGCAACCGCTGCATCCAGGAAGGCCACGCGGCCCTGTTCATGGTGGTGCCGGATCTGCTGGACCACCTGCGCGCCGCCTACCGGCCGGACAGCGAGATCGGCTACGATGAGCTGTTCGAGATGGTGCGCAGCGCGCCGCTGCTGATCCTGGACGACCTGGGCGTACACAGCTCAACCGCCTGGGCGGACGAGAAGCTGTACCAGCTAATCAACCATCGCTACCAGGCCCGCATGGCCACGGTGTTTACCACCGCCCGAGACGTCAGCGAGCTCGACGGGCGCCTCCAGACGCGCCTCGGGGACGTGGCGCTATCCAAGGTGCACCGTCTGGAGTCGGGACAGGCGGGCGGGCTCGGCGATCTCGATGCGCTTGATCTCCCGCTTCTGCAGCGGATGACCTTCAAGTCGTTCGACCCTCATCACCTGGACTCCGATCGCCAGGAGCTGAAGTTGATCCAAGACGCCTACCGGCAGGCGCTTAAGTTTGCGGAGGACCCCAAGGACTGGATCGTGTTCGCTGGTAATGCGGGGCGCGGCAAGACGCGACTGGCCGCCGCCATCGGCAACTACCGACGCGAGGCGGACCCGGGGGTGCTGTTCGTCGTCGTCCCGGACCTGCTGGACCGCCTGCGCTCCAGCTTCAACTCTCAGAAACCGCGGGCATTTGACGATCTCTTTGAGCGAATACGCAACGCGTCCTTACTCATTCTGGACGACCTGGGCTCCCAAACGGGCACCCCCTGGGCGGAGGAGAAGCTGTTCCAGCTCCTGAACTACCGCTACAACGCTTGCCTGCCCACGGTCATAACGACGAGCCTAACGCGGAAGGAGATGGAGGCCCGGCTGTACGCACGCTTGACGGACCCTCAAGTCAGCACAGTTCTGAGAATGGGCAGCTTCGACTTCTTGGGCAGCGAGCGCGAAAAGCAGGGGGAGCAGAGCGGGAAACGGTACGCTAGACGCGGGACCGGGCGCCGCGGTCAAACGTAGCGGAAGGCCGCAGCAGTGTATCTGGCCTACACCGACGAGTCAGGCGATTCCGGCTTCACCAACAGCCCGACGACGTTCTTTGTGATCAGTTGTCTGCTGGTGCACGAGACGCAGTGGCTGCGCACCCTGGATGCGCTTGTCGAGCTAAGGCAAGCACTCGCTAGGAGGCATGGAATTCCAGCACGAGCTGAACTCAAGTCTGAGTATTTCATTTACGGACGGGGGCCGATAGCAGACCTGAACTGGAGCCGAGCGAGAAGGATGGGTCTTTTCGAGAGCCTGCTGGATTTCGAAGTCGATCTGGATGTCACAAACTTTGCAGTCGCGATGGCTAAGGATCGAATCGTCGCCCGCGCAACTAATGACCCGCGTGAGGTTGCATGGAGATTCATTAGCCAACGGATAGATACGTTCTGTCGGAAGTTGCATCCTCAAGACAGGGTCATTCTGTTGCCTGACGAAGGGCATGGTACGCTGGTTCGAAAGGTGATGCGCAAAGCGCGCCGCTTTCAGACTATCCCAGGCCACTATGGCGGGAGCCTTGACATACGTGCAAGGTATCTGGTGGAAGACCCATTCGACAAGCGATCCAGTGAGTCCTACTTCACCCAGTTGGCGGATTGGAATGCGTATGCTGCCCACCGCTATAGGGACATCGATCCAGTGGCGAGGGCTCCAAGCGATTTATGGGACAGACTCGGTGAAACGAGGTTGCTTGAGGTAAACGAGCTGACGGGTGGTCCGCCAGGAATTGTCGTATGGCCGTCGGCCGAGAACTGAAAATGGGTTTCCCAGGCCGCAGCCTGGGAAAGGCGCAATACTAGCTGCGCATCAGGCGCAGTTCATATCGCAAGCAAAGGCTACGACGCCATTGCGAGTTTGTCAAGGCTCGTTAAGGCGAATATACACGTAAACATTTTCTTTCATGGTAGTCTCTCGCATGTCGCCAAGCAGTGGCGAGTGCAGACCTTCAGGCCTGCCCGGTGACCCCAACCCGAAGGACAGGCTTTAGCCTGTCGTGTCCGCTGCCGAGTCAGCCTGAAGGCTGACCTTCGGGGTGTGGGGGTCCGTGACCACGGAAGGAGGGGCTTCAGCCTGCCCGGCGGGGCTGCCCAGACGGGCCCGTAGGGAAGCCCTGCAGCTACGGGGAGTTCGACCGTTGCCGCTTCACCCGTTTGCGGCTTCTGTCCCGCCGGGCCTTCAGCCAGTCGCGCAACGCCCAGCGGGTCGTCTCGTAGGCCAGGTCGTCCCAGGGGATCTCCTCCGGCCGCACCCAGCGCGCCTCCAACGCCTCGCGCCCCGGGCTCACCCGGCCGCTGATGACGCGGCCGCGATAGGCGATAGAGACGATGCCGGGGCTGCGGCTCCCTGATTCCCAAGCTGAGAGGCCCCTTGCCCGTGCCCGCATATTGCCGGGCCTGCGCCCAAGAGATTTGACTTTCGGCTACTATTGACGATAATGAGGGCGGGAGGGCCGCATAGCGTGAAGGGGGTGCTCCGTGAAGCTCTCAGCCCTAGCCGTCGTTCTTCTTGCCCTCGGCATCGTGCTGGGGCTAACCCTTGGAAGCACCGCGACGGAAGCTGCCCCCCCGGCCAAATGGGCTACGCCCCAGTTTGTCGCCGATTCCATTGAGGCGTTCAACCAGGCGGTGGTCCAGCCCATCTCCACCACCGTAGCGCAGCTACAGGGGGAAGTCAGCGACCTTGACCAGCGCGTGACGGCGTTGGAGACGACTCCCCCGCCCCAATCCAGAGAAGCTGAAATCACTATCTACGCGGGTGACGGAAGCTCGATCACTGGAGACGTGTGGCCAACCTTCGATACGAGACGGCAGGTGGCGGTGGATGGGACCAGGTATCCATCCGGCGCTGAGTTCGTGTTGGAAGTCAGCATCTGGGACTTGGATGCCGGCGGCACCGC
>MGNZ01000032.1:7167-11445 GCA_001795235.1 Chloroflexi bacterium RBG_16_64_32
ACAGGCACTGCCGGCGAGTACGGCACGGCGGTTGGACGATCGATTCAGTTTACGCCGACGCCAGGGCAGCGCATCTACACCATCCGAGGCCGGGATATCGATAACGGTACAGTGCCAAAATTGAGCCTAGCCCGCATCATCGTCGAGTGGACGGAGTAGGCGGCAGGGCCGTTCAGCCCATTCTCAGTAGCAACCAGAAGGAGGCGCACCATGCGGTACATCATCACCACGGCGACGGTAGTCGCCCTCATCGTGGGCATCGCCCTCGGCTTCGTCGTGAGCCGGGGGCTGGACGGCTCCGCCTCAGCGGCACCGCCGCCGCCGGCAGAGACGAAGGTCCGCGAGCAGAACCTGGACGCGAGCGGGCTCATCCGCGTCCACGAGCAGGGCACAGCGAACGTGAACGTCGTCTCGATGCCGCCAGCGGATGCTGGGCCGTTCGAGTACAAGACCGTGATTGGAGCCCTCTACGGGACGAGTTCGACTGGCTGGTGCCGTTACGCTCCACCAGGCGGTTGCGGTTGGGACTTGGACGGTGAACTGACTGCGCTAAGTAGTGCGGGGTGGCAGGTCACCCATGTTACTAGTGGTAGTGCTACAGGAACAGTGGTCTTCACTCTGAGTAGACCAGCACCGTAAGGGTTCGCAGTCGGTGGTGGCTCCACGGTTCTCTCGTTGACACCCGCCCGCCCCAGTCGCACAATCGCGGCGGCTACGTCCGGGCTGACGGGGCGGCTAAGGCCGGCCCCGCCGGGTCTTCAGCCAGTCGCGCAACGCCCAGCGGGTCGTCTCGTAGGCCAGGTCGTCCCAGGGGATCTCCTCCGGCCGCACCCAGCGCGCCTCCAGCGCCTCGCGCCCCGGGCTCACCCGGCCGCTGATGACGCGGCCGCGATAGGCGATGGAGACGATGCCGGGCGCCGCAGGTGCGGGGCGTGAGTATACGCCCACGAGCTCGATGAGTCGTACGTGGACGCCCACCTCTTCCTGCGCCTCCCGCACGGCGCACTCCTCCACCGTTTCGTCGATCTCCATGAAGCCGCCGGGGAAGGTCCAGGCCCCGTGGCGCGGCTCGATTGCCCGCCGCATCAGAAGGACGCGGCCCCGCCGCTCCGGTATGACGCCGACTATGACCTTCGGGTTGAGGTAAAGGATGTGATCGCACTCGCAGACCAGCCGCGGCCTGTCCTCAGTGGGTAAAAGGCGGAGGACCAGAGGAGCGGCGCAGTGAGGGCAGAACTGGAGGTCTTCGCTGGGAGCGGGGTACTCTTCGGGCACTAACAGGGTGCTGAAAAAGGCTCGAGGGCGGCTCGTGGTTCGACAGGCTCACCACGAGCGGAATCCGAAACCGCACGCCCTGAGCCTGTCGAAGGGCGGACGGCCAAGTTCTTCAGCACCCTGCTAACCGTCAGGACGCCAAGACTTTGACCCTGTGCTTGGCCAAGAGCTTAGCGATTGTCTTCTGCTCCGGCAGGTCCCGGAGGTCGACGCCTGTGCTGATGCAGAGGAGCTCGACTCCGATGGGGGTGGCGTCGGCCGCATAATCGACGCGGCGCTCCCGGTCTAACTCCTCGCCGTAGGAGTAGTCCTTATCGCTGAGCCGGATGTAGATGGCGTCGGCCTCTTCGTCGTACTGCAAGTCGATCATATCAGTCGGCCGCGGTGATGATTAGTGGCGGTTCGGAGTGCTTCGCTACGACTACTTTAACGCGCCGGCCGCCTGGGTGTCCAACGTAGATGTCGTTGTCTTGCCGGTCCTTGTAGTGAGTGTGATAGCGCCGGAGCACCTCCTCGACCTCGGCCTCAGAGATACGCCGGAGGGCCATCTGGCTGCGGGCATGCCGCGTGTAGCGGGTCACCTTAGCTGCGCTCGACCGGCTCGCCCTCGATCCATACCTCGCCGCCCTCCCACACCTCTTTCTTCCAGATCGGGACGCTCTCCTTGAAGCGGTCGACCAGGTGGTGGCAGGCCGCGAACGCCTCGGCCCGGTGGGGCGAGGAGACGGCGATGAGGAGGGATGTCTCGCCGATCTCCAGGCGGCCGGTGCGGTGCTGGATGGCCACGTCCGTGAGCGGCCAGCGCTCCATCGCATCCTCCGCGATGCCGCGCATCACGCTCGTGGCCATCTCCGGGTAGGCGTCGTACTCGAGGTGAAGGACACGACGCCCCCTGCTGTTGTCGCGGACTACGCCCAGGAACACGGCGACTGCGCCGCTCTCGTCCTTGCGCACGTGGTCGATGAGCGGCTGGGGGTGTAGAGGGTCCGCGGTGACCTCAAACAGCACGGTCGCCTCCGCTCACGGGCGGTATCAGCGCCAGCTCGTCGCCGTCGCGCAGGGAGTGGTCTGAGTTGACATATTCAGCGTTCACGGCGTACATCACGCTGTCGGAGTGGTCGGCTAGCTCTGGGAAGCGCTGGCAGAGCAGGCGGAAGGCATCGGCGGCGCTGAGGCCCTCGCCCAGCTCCACCTCCGTCTCGCGCGTGCCCGCCAGGTCAGCCAGGCGGGCGAAGAGGCGCACCCTGGCCTTCATAGTAAGTCCAGTCTAGTGCACCGTCCGCAGGGGCGGCAAGAATGTCTCGCTTGACGGGCGCTGGGCCTCCCCTGAGGTCAGTGGTAGGATAGCGCCAGACCTTGGGCGGGGAGCGGCGCACACCCCCTCCCGACATCGCCCCATGGGAGGAGTCCGACGTGAAGCTTTCGAAGAAGGGACGAACGCGAGACGAGCTGCTGGCAGAGATGCGTGGCCTCCAGGGCCGGGACGCCGACTGGCGGGGCGGCAGGATGTGGAGCCTGGTGTATTTCGCCGGGGAGGACGTGGCCGATGTGCTCAAGGAGGCGTACACTACGTACTTTTACACGAATGCTCTCAGCCCTGCGGCCTTTCCGAGCGTCCGGAAGCTGGAGTCCGAGGTCATCTCCATGACCGCCGAACTGCTGGGCAGCGGCGATGCCGTCGGCAACATCACTTCGGGAGGCACGGAGAGCATCCTGATGGCGATAAAGACGGCCAGGGAGCGGGCGCGCGCGGAGAGGCCCGGGCTGACCGAGCCGGAGATGGTGCTGCCGGTCACGGCCCACCCGGCTTTCGAGAAGGGGGCCCACTACTTCGGGGTGAAGCCGGTCCACATCCCTGTGAGCGAGGACTTCCGGGCCGACGTGGAGGCCGCGCGGGCCGCCGTCACGGACAACACCGTTCTCGTCGTTGGGTCCGCTCCGTGCTATCCGTACGGTGTCGTCGATCCCATCCCTGAGCTGGCCGCCCTGGCCCAGGAGCGGGGGATCGGCTGTCACGTGGACGCCTGCGTGGGCGGATTCTTCCTCCCGTTCATGCGCCGCCTCGGATATGACGTGCCTCCATTCGACTTCAGCGTTCCAGGGGTGACGTCCATCTCCGCGGACCTCCATAAGTACGGCTACGCGGCCAGGGGCTCATCGACGGTCCTGTACCGCGACAAGGAGATTCGGAGGCACCAGTTCTTCACCTACGCTGACTGGCCCGGGGGGCTTTACGGATCGCCGACCATGGCGGGGAGCCGGCCTGGGGCGATGGTAGCCGCCGCCTGGGCGGTCCTGAACTACCTGGGGGAAGACGGGTACCTGCGACTGGTGGGCATGGTCATGGAGACTGCGCGGGCGCTGATGGACGGCATCAACGCCATCCCCGCCCTGCGCGTGATAGGAAAGCCGGACATGAGCCTCTTCTCCTACACGTCCGACAGCGTGGACATCTACGCCGTGGCGGACGCCATGGACGCCCGTGGCTGGCACCTCGATCGGCAGCAGCTGCCGGCGAAGCTGCACCTGGTTGTGACGCCGGCCCACAAGGAGATCGTCGGGCCGTTCCTGGCCGATCTGGAGGCGGCCACACGGAGCGTGGTGTCGGAGGGGCCGACGGCCGGGGGCAGCGCGGCGATGTACGGTATGCTGGGCACGCTGCCGGACAGGGGGGCGGTGCACAAGGTGATCCAGGACTTCCTGGACCGGATGAGCCAACCCGCCGAGGACCAGGTGTCCGGCCTGCCCGGCGGCTCCGAGAAGCCCTAGATGGCCGCGGTGCCCGCGCTTGTCCGCCGGCACCGACGCTGGTAGCATCGGCAGCACCATGCGTACGGCAGTCGGCCCGCTCCTGTCGGTTGCCTGGCGGAACGCCCTCGACCTGGTGTTCCCGCGCCGCTGCGTCGGTTGCGGCGCCTTCGGGGACTTCCTGTGCGGGGACTGCCTAGACGCCACGCCGAGGGCGGCGCCCCCGCGCTGCTCCGTGTGCTGGATGCCTGTCCT
>MGNZ01000032.1:11471-17908 GCA_001795235.1 Chloroflexi bacterium RBG_16_64_32
AAGATGACGTCTGCGGGCGCTGCCGGGGCGGGACGTTCGCCTTTGAGGCGGCACGCTGTCCTTTCGTGTTCAGCGGTCCCGCCCGCGAGGCTGTGCACGCCCTCAAGTACCAGGGTGTCTCGGCCATCGCGGAGGTGATGGGCCGGATGATGGCGGAGTGCCTGGATGCATGGTCGCTTCGGGTGGGGGCGCTGGTGCCGCTGCCGCTGACGGGCCCGCGCCGGCGCGCCCGCGGCTACAACCAGTCGGAGTTGCTTGCACGGGAAGTGTCGCGGCTGAGCGGCGTGCCGCTGGCCCGCCGCATGGTGGAGAGGCGGAAGGGGGCGCGGCCCCAGGCCCTAGCCGCTGATGAGGACGCCCGCCGCGCCAACGTGGCGGACGCCTTCGGAGTGCGGTGGGGGAGCGAGGCGGCGGGACCGCTGCTCCTGGTGGACGACGTGATGACAAGCGGAGCCACCCTGGATGCCTGCGCCCGCGCGCTGCGAGCGGCCGGGCACGGCCCCGTGTACGCCCTTGCGTTCGCCCGCGAGGACTGAGCAAAAGTCCTTGCTGGGGATTCAGTTCCCGCCTACAATGAAATTGCGAGGAAACGGCAGTGTGGCTACGCTTTCGGGGGTGGACAGCATGGAACTAATTTTCCGCGGCAGGCACCTGACCCTCAGGGACGAGTTTCGCGAGTACGCCAGCAAGAGGCTTAGCCGTTTGTCAAGGCACCTGCCACTGGCCGAACACGCCATCGTCGATGTGCGGCGGGAGGCGAAGGGGTCCGACGGCCGCTACGTGGTGCAGGTCACGCTGAACGCCAACGGCACCTACCTGCGCGCTGAGGAGCGGGCGGCCCAGCTAGAAGCGGCCGTCGACGCCGCCAGCGACGTCCTGGTGCGCCAGGTGGGCCGGTTCAAGCAGAAGAAGGTCTCCCGCAGCCAGCGCCGCCTGGGGAAAGAGACGCAGGTGGCCGCCGCGGAGGCGGAGGAGGACCGAGAGCTCCCTCCCGACGCCGAAATCATCGCTGGCCACGTGGTGAAGCGGAAGCGGTTCTCCGTGAAGCCGATGACAGAAGCGGAGGCGATTGAGCAGATGGAGCTCCTGAGCCACAGCTTCTTCCTGTTCCGGGATGAGGACCGGCAGGAGCTGGCGCTCCTTTACCGTCGGCGCGACGGGGATTACGGGCTGATCCTGCCCGAATCGTCGTGATCATCACCCTCACCCTGAATCCCGCAATCGATCAGACGCTGGTCCTCGACCGCTTCCGCGCTGGGGACACTTTGCGGGTCAAGTCCAGCCGGTTCGATCCGGGGGGCAAGGGGATCAACGTCTCGCGGGTGATACGGGAGCTGGGCGGCGAAAGCGTGGCGATGGGTTTCGCGCCCGGGGGCCTGGGTCGCTACATCGAACAGACGCTGAAGGAGGACGGGATCCAGTGTGACTTCGTGTACACCAAGGGGGAGGCGAGGACGAACATTACCATCCTGGATGAATCTCGTCACATCAACACGATCCTTAGCGATCCCGGCCCGGACACGGACGCCCGCTACGTGAAACAACTGCTGAGCAAGCTGCGGAAGCGATTGCGCGCCAACGACTGGCTGGTGGTGGCGGGCAGCATACCGCCGCCTGTCGCTCCCGAAATCTACGCCGAGATCATATCGATGGCGCGGGAGAGCTGGGTGCACACGGTTCTGGATGCGGACGGCGCCGCCCTCGCCGCTGGGGTCGCCGCCGGTCCGGAGATGGTGAAAGGCAACCGTCGCGAGCTGGAACGGCTGCTGGATCGCCATCTGGACGACGAGTCGTCAACGCTGAAGGCGGCGCAGACCCTCCGGGAGATGGCCATCCGCACGGCGGTTGTGACCCGGGGTCGCGAGGGAGCGATAGCTGTATCCGATGAAGGGGCCTGGCGCGGCGTGGCTCCCCGCGTGCGGGCGGTCAGCGCGGTGGGATCGGGAGATGGGTTCCTGGCCGGAGTAACGCTCACTCTCAGCCGCGGCGGCACGATGGAGGAGGCGCTGAGGCTGGGCGTCGGGGCTGGAACGGCCTGCGTGCTCTCGCCGGGCACGGAGCTGTGCCACCGCCGGGAGGTTGACCTTCTGCAGCCGCGCGTCAGGGTCAACCACATAGAGCCGGAGCCGGCCCTGGCGCAGAGGTCGTGAGCGTGGCGGCCTCCCGGCCGGCGCTCGTGGTGTTCCTGGGCGGTCTGGGTGACAGCCCCGTCGAGAGGCTGATGGCGCGCGCCCGCGCCGCCGCAGCCGTGGACAGCATCGAGGTAGCTCTCGCCGGGGGACGATACGCGGGCGCGATCCTGGTCAGTGACGGTTCTGCGGAGTTCTCCGGCCTGCCCGCCGGCGTCACTGTCTGTCTGGATTCAAGCCCCTTCCACTACGGCTGTCGTCTGGCGGAGACGGTGCGCACGCACGACCTGGAGCACGTCGTGTACCTCGGCGGCGGAAGCCTGCCCTTGCTCGGCGAGGCCGACTTCGGCAGCATCGCGAACGCCCTGAGCGAGGACGGCGTCGTCGTCACCAACAACTTCTTTTCATCCGACCTGGTGGGGTTTCCTGCCGAGTCCGTTGCGCGCATTCGGCCGCCGGAGAGCGACAACCGCCTGGCGCGCGCCCTGTGCCAGGAGGCGGGCCTAGCGCTGCGGGAGCTGCCGCGCACGGTAGCCACCCAGATGGACATCGACGGGCCCACGGACCTAGCCGTACTTTCGCTGACCGGTCAGGGTGGCCCTCGCCTGCTGGAGTATCTGTCGGCGCTGGAGATGGACGTCGGCTGCTACCGGCGGGTCCTGCCCCTGTTGACGGACCGCTCCGCGCAGGTCACGGTAGCGGGGCGGGTGGGTAGCCACGCCTGGCGTTACCTGGAATCGGAGACCGCCTGCCGCGTGCGGCTGTTCGCAGAGGAACGCGGGATGGAGGCCGACGGCCGCGCCGCCGAAGGGAAGGTGCGGTCGCTCCTGGCGTTTTACCTGGAGCAGGCGGGGCCGCAGCGCTTTTTCGGCGCTCTGGCGGAGCTTGGGGACGCCGCGTTGATTGATACGCGGGTCCTCCTAGCGCACTTCGGCATCGACGCCCAACGCTCGGATCGCTTTCTGTCGGACCTGGGTTGCTGGCAGGAGATAGGCGAGCCTTTCCTGCGTGAGTTCACGCAGGCGGCCGTGGAGGCGCGGATTCCAGTGCTCCTGGGCGGGCACTCGCTGGTCTCGGGCGGCCTCATGGCGCTCAACGAGTTCGCCTGGCGGGAAAAGGAGCGAGACCGTGATTGACGGGTCGTGGGGCGCGAGGCTAAACTGGATGGGCAATCCATAGGAGCGGACCGACTTCAATCTCCGGTTTCTGGAAGCAACTCTGAGGCAGCGAAGAACCTCGCCATGGTGAGGAGGCGCTGTCTCAATTCATTTCCGGCCTGGTTGGCGGCAGGGCAAGAGGTGACGGCATGGGCGCATTAGAGCAGACCGATCCTGAGGTGGCGGCTATCATTCACAAGGAGGAGGAGCGACAGCGGCTGGGGCTGGAGATAATTGCCTCGGAGAACCTCACCAGCGCCGCCGTCCTGGAGGCTGTGGGCTCCGTCCTCACCAACAAGTACGCGGAGGGCTACCCCGGCAAGCGCTACTACGGCGGCTGTCAGTACGTTGACGAGGTGGAGGAGCTGGCCCGTTCCCGCGCCTGCGAGCTGTTCGGGGCGGAGCACGCCAACGTCCAGCCCCACTCCGGCGCCGAGGCCAACATGGCCACCTACTCCGCCCTGATGAAGGTGGGCGATACGGCCATGGGCATGAACCTCTCCGATGGCGGCCACCTCACCCACGGCCTGGAGGTGAACTTCTCCGCTCGCCTGTACAACTTCGTGCACTACGGCGTCGACCGTGAGAGAGAGCTAATCGACTACGACCAGATGCGGGAAACGGCGAAGAGGGAACGTCCCGCGGTCATCATCGCGGGCGCCACGACCTACTCGCGGATTATCGACTTCGAAGTGTGCGGCCAGATCGCCGACGAGGTCGGCGCCTACTTGGTGGCCGACATCGCCCATATCGCCGGGCTGGTGGCCGCCGGGGTGCACCCCTCGCCCGTGCCCCACGCGCACGTCGTGACTTCAACCACGCACAAGACGCTGCGCGGCCCGCGTAGCGCCTTCATCCTCTGCCGGGAGGAGCTGGCGGAGCGGATCGATAAAGCCGTGTTTCCCGGCACTCAGGGTGGTCCCCACATGCACGTCATCGCCGCCAAGGCGGTCTGCTTCGGGGAGGCGATGAAGCCGGAGTTCACCGAGTACCAGAAGCGGGTTGTGGAGAACGCGCAGGCGCTGGCCGAAGAGCTGCAGGCCCAGGGCTGGCGCATCGTCTCCGGCGGAACGGACAACCACCTTGTGCTGGTCGACGTGGGCGCCCGGGGGCTGTCAGGTTCGAAGGCGCAGAAGGCGCTGGACGCCGTGGGGATATATGCGAACAAGAACACGATCCCGTTTGACGAAAGGCCGCCGTACATCGGCAGCGGCCTGCGCCTCGGCACTCCCGGTTTGACCACCCGCGGGATGGGGCCGGAGGAGATGCGCAGCATCGGCGGGATCATCGCGCGGGTGCTGGAGAACCGGGAAGACGAGAAGGTGCAGACGGAGGCGCGGCGTCGCGTGCGGGAGCTGGCGGAGGCGTACCCGGCGCCCGGGATCACGGACCGGGCGGCGGTGGGAGCCTGAGCGGAGCCGAGGCCAGCTTGTTGCCGCCTGGGGCGCGTGATATAATCCCGTTTGCCTGTGAGGGGTTGCCCGCGTGGGCCAGATACCTCCGGGCGTTTGTGCGTTTCCAGGTACAGGTGGAGGCCGCTTGCGCAACTACGAACTGGTAATGATAGTGAGCCCTGAGGTGGCGGACGAGGCCGTGCCCGCCACTGTCGACCGGGTGAAGGCGTTCATCGCTGAGCAGGGCGGAGACGTGAAGGAAGTGAACCCATGGGGTCGCCGCAGGCTGGCCTATCCCATTGACCACTTTCGGGAAGGCAGCTACGTGGTGGCGCATCTCAGCCTGGACCCCCAGCGCGTGCGTGACCTGGAAAACAACCTTGAGCTAGCGGAAGACGTTATCAGGCATCTGGTGGTTAAGCTGGAAGATGAGTAGGAGGGCCCGATACGCCGGAGGCGCATCCGCCTCTGGTGGAAAGGAGCGGGAACATGGCGGGCCTTAACAAAGTGATGGTGATCGGTAATCTTGGCGCGGACCCTGAGATGCGCTATACGGCGGACGGCAACGCCATGACGAGCTTTCGGGTAGCAGCCAGCCGCAACTATACCGCGCCGGACGGAGAGCGACGCGAGGAGACAGAGTGGTTTAGTGTGGTGGCCTGGCGCAAGCTAGCGGAACAGTGCAGTCAGTACCTGCAAAAGGGCCGTCGGGTGTATGTGGAGGGCCGCCTTCGCACGCGCTCCTGGGACACACCTGAGGGCCAGAAACGATACCGCACCGAGGTGGTCGCCGACCGCGTCCTCTTCCTGGATCGGGCGGGCGGCGCGCCGCTGCCGGAAGACGCTGGGGCGGCGGTACCGGAGGAGCAGTTTGAGGCGGAAGAGACGCCTTTCGAGTAAGAGGCACGCATGGAGATGGAGAACGAGAAGGTAGCCAGTAGGGACGAACCTCTGGTAGAAGCGGCAGAGCACGCGGCCCAGAGCACGGAGCGCAGGTCGTTTCAAGCGCAGGACGATTCGCGTCCACGTGGCCGTGGCCGCTTTCGGCGGCGGGTCTGTACGTTCTGCAAGGATAAGATCCCCGGTGCGGACTACAAGGACTTCAACTTCCTGCGGCGGTTCGTGTCGGATCGCGGCCGCATCGAGTCGCGCCGTAAGTCGGGGGCGTGCGCAAAGCACCAGAGGTCGGTTGCGCGAGCCATCAAACGGGCGCGGCATCTGGCGCTCATTCCCTACACGGCAGACCACATCCGGAGTTCGGGGGTGAGTCCGTCCCGGTAGCGGCTGGGCCCTCGGCTGCCTGCGCCGGATGAGATGATGGCTCCCCGGTCAAGGACATTTGAGGAGGCGGCGCGTGCCTAAGAAGCGCCGAAAGGCGAAGATACCCACGCCCGCCTGGGAGCGCCCCCGAGGCGCCATCGGCAGCCGTATTCTAGGCCGAGGCTTCCAGTTCTATGGGGCGGTGGCCGTCGGTGTGCTCATAATCGTGGCGATGGGCATCGTCGGATATGCGTTCCTCAATGATGAACTGGAGAAGCGGGCGCGGCCCGGATCCACTGCCGTGCAGGTGGAGGACACGCGCTATAGGGTGGACTACTTCGCCAACCGTCTGAAGATTTTTGTCGATCAGAACGGTGGGCCGGGCGTCGTTCAATACACCGATTCCGTGCCCGCCGTATCCAGTCTACTCACCCAGGAGGAGATTGTGCGTCGCTTCGCCGGTGAGCTTGACGCTACGGCAGCGGACGAGGAGATCA
>MGNZ01000033.1:0-3433 GCA_001795235.1 Chloroflexi bacterium RBG_16_64_32
CCTGGTGGACGCCGGCTGGCGGGTGGTGAACGGGGCGCTGCGGGTGTTCCAGACGTCGGAGCCGCTGGGGAACCTGGTGGACCGGCCGGAGAAACTCGGCGAGCTGGGGCTCATCGTCAGCGGCGACGTGACGATCCTCCAGGAGCGGATGGCCATCGCCTCGTACGCCATGCCGGAGGTGCAGACGGACGAGTCGTCGCTGATCATGTCGTTCATCACGTCGATGGTGGAGCGAGAGGGCTCGAAGGGGAGCGGCTACGCGGCGACGACGCGGCTGGACGGCCTGACGGATGAGGCGGGCCGGGAGGCGGCGCAGAACGCGATCCGCACGATCGGCGGGGCGAGGCTGCCCAGCGGCGACTACCGGGTGGTGTTCGGGCGGCAGGCGACGATGGAGATCATGCACTACATCGTGCTGCCGGGGCTGAACACGGGGACGTTCTACGCGGCGGGATCGCCGTTCATGGGCCGGATGGGGCAGCAGGTGGCTTCGACCAAGTTCAGCATCCTCGACGACGGATCGGCGGCGGGTTTGGTC
Source organism: Chloroflexi bacterium RBG_16_64_32 (assembly GCA_001795235.1). GTDB lineage: Bacteria > Chloroflexota > Dehalococcoidia > SM23-28-2 > RBG-16-64-32 > RBG-16-64-32. The sequence goes on from MGNZ01000033.1 coordinate 539, forward strand.
GGGAGCAAGGGGATCACGTGTGAGGGGCTGGCCACGGGCCGCACAGAGCTGATCAAGGACGGCAAGCTGGTGGGGCTGCTCTCTAACCACTACGAGACGCAGCGGCTGATGAGCGACCCTAAGGCCAAGGAGAAGCTGGGGGTGGACCCGAAGGCCCAGGTATCGGCGTTTGTGCCCAGGAACGGGTTCCGCTTCGCCCGCGGGGGCGGGCGTCACTTCGACGCGCAGCCGGGCATAAACCCGACAAACATCCTCATTCCCGGGGAGGTCGAGTCCACGGAGTCGATGTGCCGGCTCGTGGGCGAGGGGATATACATCGGGCGGATCTGGTACACGTACCCGGTGAACGGGCTGCGGGCGGGGGACTTCACCGGTACGGTGGTGGCCGATTCGTACGTGATCCGCGACGGCAAGCTGGCCGAGCCGCTCAAGCCCAACACGTTACGCATCAACGAGAACGTGCACACCTTCCTCAACAGCGTGATCGGCGTCAGCAAAGAGGGGAAGCCGACGCTGGTGTGGGCGGCGGACGAGATCGTCTACGCGCCGGAGATAGCGGTGGAGAAGGTGCGTTTGGACGCCATCGGCGAGTACATGGAGACGCTGTAGCTCCGTAGCTGCAGGCCTGCCCGCCTCTGGAGGGGCTTCAGCCCTGCGCAGGCTCATCGGCGCCCAGCCCCAGATTCTTCTCCGCCTTGGGCGGATCAGAATGACGGGAGCTTAGTCTTCCTCGCGATGGTAGGTGATGACGACGCAGCAGGGGGCGTGGCGGAGGATGCGGCTGGCGGTGTGGCTGAGGAGCATCGTCTCCGCCGGCGCGTGCTTGTGGCGCAGGCTCATGACGACGGCGTCCGCCTTGAGGGTGGCGGCCGTCTCGTTGACCCCCTGTGCGACGTCGGGCGCCTTGGCGACGTACGTATCGACGGTGACGCCCAGCTCACGGCCGACGGCCTCGGCGTGCGCCAGGGTTTCGCGAGCGGTCTCCTCCTGGGCCTCCTCGGCCCCGATGGGGAGGCTCTTGGGGATGGGAACGACGTAGACCGCTGTTAGATGGGCGCCCTCGCCGGCCAGATGGCAGGCTATGCGCAGGGCGTCCTCGCTGAGGGTACCGCCTTCGTAGGGCACGACGATCCGCTGGAAGGTCATGGCAGCACCTCCATCCACATGTTAGCGGACGGGCGGCGGCTCCAGCGTCTGCCGATGGGCCTGTGCGGTTACAGCCATCCGGCCCATGCGAGCAGGCTACATAAGGTACTTGCGGACCGGCTGAAGACGGCGCTTGACGGGGTCGACGGCGAGGCCCATCTCCTCCAGGGTCACCGCGCCGAGGATGGGCTCCGTTCCCTCGCTGGCGAATACAACCTGAGTGAACTCCTGCAGGCCGTTCACCCTTACCCACGTCCGGCCGACGCCAAGCTCCAGTTCCCGCCCGTCGGCGAGTTCAAAGACCGTGGTCGTGTGCGGGGTCACGCCGAGGCTGGCAAGGAGCGGGGAAGGGAGGGTTGTATTCGTGGCACCGGTGTCTACCAGCGCCTCGACAGCCAGGAAGCGTTCGCCCTGGGGGTCTCCCACCTCAATCTGCACGCGAAACGTGCCCATGACGCTAGAAGTATAGCACCTTCAGGTGAGCCGGCCCATCAGGCGGCGGCCGTCTTCCGTTCGCGCAGGTAGTCGTCGATGGCGGCGGCGGCGCGTTTGGCGTCGGCCAGGGCGGTGACGACGAGGTCGGCGCCGCGGACGTTGTCGCCGGCGGCGAAGACGCCGCCGCGGCTGGTGCGGCCGCTGTCGTCGGCGGCCACGGTGCCCCAACCGGTGGCCTCGAGGTCGGGGCTGGTCTGGAAGAGGAGCCTCTCCACCTTGTAGCCGATGGCGATGACGACGGTGTCGGCCTCCAGCTCGAACTCGGAGCCGGTGACTGGCACGGGCCTGGGCCGCCCTGAGTCGTCGGGCTCGCCCAACTCCATGCGCTGAAGGCGGACGGAGCGGACGTGCCCGCTGTCGTCGCCGATGAAGCGGATGGGGGCGGTGAGGTAGTGGAAGCGGACGCCTTCCTCGTTGGCGTTGCGACGCTCCTCCTCTCGACCCCCAATCTCGGCCTCGGTGCGGCGATAGGCGCAGACCACCTCGTCAGCGCCGGCGCGCATGGCTGAGCGGACGCAGTCCATGGCGGTGTCGCCGCCGCCGATGATGACCGCGCGCCTGCCGACGTCGATGGGCGAGCGGAGGTGGTCGGGCAGGTCTTCCACGGGCAGGTTGACGCGGATAAGGAACTCGGTGGCCATGTGGATGCCGTCCAGGTCCTCGCCGGGAGCGTTCAGGCGGCGGCCCTCGCCGGCGCCGTGGCCCAGGAAGACGGCGTGGAAGCCCTGCGCGAACAGCTCGTCGAGGGCCACGTCGTAGCCCACGCGGACGTTGAAGGTGAACTGGACGCCGAGCCGGTGGAGGAAGTCCACCTGGTCGTCCACGTGGCGCTTGTCCATCTTGAAGGTGGGGATGCCGTAGCGGAGGACGCCGCCGGGCCTGGGCCAGGCCTCGAAGATCTTGACGCCGTGGCCGCGCAGGGTCAGCTCCTCAGCCACGGCCAGGCCGGCGGGGCCGGAGCCGACGACGGCGACGCGCTTGCCCGTAGGGGACGGCAGCTTGGGGAGCGGCCGTCCGGCCGCGGCGTGCTGCTGGTCGGTGATGAAGGCCTCGAGCCTGCCGATGGCCACGGGGATGGCTTTCTTGCCGACGACGCAGTCGCCTTCGCAGAGCCGCTCCTGGGGGCAGAGGCGGCCGCACATGTCGGGAGCGGGGTTGGTCTGGCGGAACACCTCGGCGGCGCCCTGGATGTCGCCCTCTTCCAGCTTGAGGAGGGCGCCGGGGATGTCGTTGTGGAGGGGGCAGGCTTTCTGG
>MGNZ01000033.1:3440-6737 GCA_001795235.1 Chloroflexi bacterium RBG_16_64_32
CGGCGGGGCACTGGATGCAGCGGGTGGCTTCCAGTTGAGCGGTGGGGAGGTCATATCCCAGGTAGACCTCGTCCCAGTTGTTGACGCGCTCCCCGGCGTCCTGCTTGGGGACGGGCTGATACGGGATCTTGAGCCGCGCCTTGCGGTCTATCTGGCTCTTCGTAGCTTCGGTCATCAAGTTGCGATGGGCCCGCTCGGTCCATTGTATAGGTTGAGGGGCGCGAAAGTCACACCCGTGGCAAGGGCAGCGAGGCGAATGTCGCCGGTCAGACGCGCCCGGCGGGGGAGAAGCCGCGCTGCCAGAGGAGGCCGCGGCCGGGGGCGAAGAGGAAGGCGAGGAAGAAGAAGGCGGTGGCGGTGAGGACGATGGCGGCGGAGGCGGAGACGTCCGCGTAGTAGGCGACGTAGAGGCCGGCCAGGGAGGAGAGGACGCCCACGGCGGCGCCGGCCGCCATCATGGCGGGCAGGCGGCGGGTGAGGAGCTGGGCGGTGGCGGCGGGGGTGACGATCAGGGCCACGACGAGGACGATGCCCACGGTCTGAAGGCCGATGACGGTGGTGACGCCGATGAGGGCGAGGAGCCCGTACTGGACGGCGGCGACGGGAAGGCCGGCGGCGGCCGCCATCGAGGGGTCGTAGGTGACGAACAGCAGCTCCTTGTAGAACAGCACCACGAGGACGAGGATGACGGCCGCGACTACGGCCGTGGTCCACACGTCGCTCCAGCTAACGCCGAGGACGTTGCCGAACACGAAGGAGAACAGGTCCGGCGTGTAGTTGGTGCGGCGGCTGATGATGAGGATGCCGGCGGCGAAGGCGCCGACGAAGAGGATGCCGATGGCGGTGTCGTACTTGAGGAGGGCGCGACGGGAGACGAAGCCGATGAGGAGGGCGGTGAGGACGGCGGCGATGGCGCCACCGAGGTAGAGGTTGGCCCCCAGGACGAAGGCGGCGGCCACGCCGCCGAAGCTGGCGTGGGGGAGAGCGTCGCCGATGAACGCCATGCCTTTGAGGATGACGAAGCAGCCTATGACGGCGGCCACGGCGCTGACCATGACGGCGGCGATGAGGCCGCGGCGCATGAACTCCAGCGTCCAGGGATCGCTCACGTAATCGAGGACCTCAGTCATGGCCCACGTAGGTCCTGTCCTCCAGCCGCACCAGCAGGAGGTGCCGCTGGAAGGTGGCGTTTAGCAGCTCCTCGGTGAACACGTCGGCGGGGCGGCCAAAGGCGACTACCTTCCGGTTCAGGAGGATGGCGTGGTCGAAATCGGCGGCGACGCAGGAGAGGTCGTGAGTGGCGACGAGGAGCGTCTTGCCCTGGTGTCGCAACCCCTCGAACAGGTTGATGAGGTCGTGCTGGGCGGTGGCGTCCAGGCCGCTGAGTGGCTCGTCCAGGAGAAGGAGGTCGGCCTCCTGGGCGAGGGCGCGGGCCACGAGGGCGCGGCGCTGCTGGCCGCCGGAGAGCTCGCCGATGCGACGGTCCGCCAGGTCGGCCATGCGGACGGACTCCAGCGCCTGCCGGGCGATGTCGCGATCGGTGGCGGTGGGGCGGCGCAGAGGGCCGAGCCGTCCATAGCGGCCCATGAGGACGACGTCGAGGACGGTGACGGGGAAGCTCCAGTCCACCTGCTCGGTCTGCGGTGTATAGCCGAGGCGGAGTCGATCTGGGCGTGCACCGGAGCCGAAGATGCGTATCCGGCCGCGCCAGGGCTTGTGCAGGCCCAGGATGAGGCGCAGGAGGGTGGACTTGCCGGAGCCGTTGGGCCCAACCAGGCCGGCCAGACAGCCGGTCTCTATGTTGAAGGCGACGCCCTCCAGGGCGGTGCGGCCGTTGTAGCCGGCCCAGATGTCGTCGGCTTCCAGGGCCAGTGCGGGGCCGCTCTGCTCAGCCATCTGAAAGACCCGGGAGAAACACTCTCTGGTCGTAGCTGCAGGGCTTTAGCCCTGCTCTGCAAGGCAGGCCTGAAGGTCTGCAGCTACCGGCCTTATCGTCTATCCCTCGCTTGCGACGACCTCTAGCCATCGGCGTCCGCCAGGCAGCGCCGGAGCTCGTCGCCGTTGACGCGCATCATGTCGACGTAGGTGAGCACTTCGTCGCTGAAGGTGTCGCTGTAGAGGGTGCAGACCGGGACGCCGGCGTCGGCGGCCATCTGCTCCAGTAGGCGGCTCTGGGGCCCGACCTGAGGTTCGATGAACACGGCCGGACGGCCTCGTCCTCGATGGCACGGGTGAGGTCGGCGATGTCGCGGGAGCTGGGCTCCTGGCCTGGGCCGGGCACGACGAAGCCGACGAGGTCGAGGTCGTAGCGCCGGGCCAGGTGCGCGAAGGCGTCATGGGACGTGACCAGCTTGCGGTTCTCCAGAGGGATCTCCGCGAGGGCGGCGGCGACGTCTTCATCGAGTTGGGAGAGACGGCGGCCGTATTCCGCGAGGTTATCGCTGTAGAGAGCGGCGTTTGGGCCGTCGCGAGCGATGAACGTCTCGGCGATGACGGCGGCGTAGGCGCGGGCGAGCGACGGGTCCAGCCAGAGGTGAGGGTCGTCGCCGGCATCGGCGGCAGTAAGCCCGGCGTCGCCCAGCTCCTGGGCGCGGGGCGAGACGACGTTGGCCATGAACGGGATGACCGTGGCGTCACCGCCCTTATTGTTGCGGATGACGTCCAGGATCGAGCCCTCAACGCCCGGCTCAAGCGAGTTGACGAACATGATGTCGGCCTCGGCGATGCGGCGGAGGTCGGAAGGGGTGGCCTCATAGGTGTGGGGATCGGCGCCCGTCGGGAGGATGGAGAAGACGTCTACTTTGTCCCGGCCCACCTCACGAGCGAAGTCCGCGAACAGGGGCAGGGTGACGCCTACCCGCACTGGCTGATCGGCGCCGGCGGGTGTCGGGGATGAAATGGGGGCGGCTGCCGGGCCGCCATCGCTGGCGCAGGCGACGAGCAGGAGGGCGGCGGCGAGAGCGGCGATGGCGGCAGCGAGGGGGAGCAAGGGCGGGCGCTGGTTCATGTTCCGGTGGCTATCGGCGCTGGGCGGCGACAGGCGGCGCAGCGGCCGTAGAACTCCAGCCAGTGACCATCGATCTCGTAGCGATTGGCGGCGGCGATCTCTCGCACCAAGCCTGCAACGGCGCACTCGTCCAGGTCCTGGACGTTGCCGCAGGAGACGCACACCAGGTGGTGGTGATGGCCGCTCCGGCTGACGCGATATCGGAGGCTTCCGTCCTCCAGGAGGACGCGGCAAACGATGTCCATGTCGGTGAGCAGGCGCATGGTCCGGAAGACAGTGGCGCGGCCGAC
>MGNZ01000034.1 GCA_001795235.1 Chloroflexi bacterium RBG_16_64_32
GACGCTGGCCCACCACTACTACGAGGGCCAGGAGTGGGAGAAGGCACTCGATTACCTGCTGAAGGCCGGCAAGAAGGCGGCGGCGGCCTACGCCAACCAGGACGCGATCGTTCACCTGACGAAGGGGTTGGAGCTGCTGAAGACCATGCCGGGCGGCCCCGAACGGGCGCAGCAGGAGCTGGACTTTCAGGTCACCCTCGCCCCCGCTTTGAGAACCATCAAGGGGTATACGGCCCCAGAAGTGGAACAGTGCCTTACCCGGGCGCGGGACCTGTGCCGGCAGGTGGGGGACACCCCTCAACTCTTTCCGGTACTGTGGGGTCTCTGGGCATTCTATTTCTTACGGGGAGAACTGCAGACCGGTCGCGAGCTGGCGGAGGAACTCTTGGGCCTGGCGCAACGCGATGATGATCCGGCCCTGCTCCTGGAGGCACACCGGCTGCTGGAGGCGACCTTGTTCTATTCTGGAGAGTTGGCCCCGGCCCGAGCACACCTGGAGCAGGTGATCGCCCTCTACGACCCCCAGGAGCACCGCTCCCATGCCTTCCTCTACGGGCAGGACCCCGGGGTGGCTGCCCTATCCTATGGGGGTTTCATCATGTGGTTGCTCGGTTATCCGGGCCAGGCCCTGGATAGGAGCCAGCAAGGGCTCACCCTGGCCCGGGAGCTGTTTCACCCCTACAGTGTGGCTTACGCTCTGATCACTGCTGCCCAGCTCCATCAGTTCCACCGGGAGAGGCAAGCTGTCAAGGAGCGGGCAGAGGCAGCCGTTGCCTTAACGACCGAGCACGGGTTTTTTCAGTTTGGCGAATGGGCACACATTTTCCTGGGCTGGGCGCTGTCCGAGCAGGGACAGGTGGACGAGGGTATTGCCCAGATACGTCAGGTCGTGGCCGACTTGCGGGCCGTGGGGTCCCTGCTATTTGTGCCCTACCATCGCGCCTTGCTGGCCGAGGCGCATGCTAATGCGGGACAGATCGAAGAGGGGCTGAGCGCACTGGCCGAGGCGCAGGCAACGGTGGAGAAGACCGGGGAGCGGTGGTGGGAGGCGGAGCTGCACCGGCTCAAGGGAGAGCTACTGCTGATGCAGGGCGCGGCTGAGGCCGAGATTGAGGCCTGCTTTCGCCGGGCCATCGAGGTCTCCCGCCGGCAGCAGGCGAAGTCGCTGGAGCTGCGAGCGGCGATGAGCTTGAGCCGTCTGTGGCGGAAACAGGGTAAGAAGTCGGAGGCCCACGAGACGCTTCAGGAGATCTACGGCTGGTTCACCGAGGGGTTTGACACGGCGGACCTGCAAGACGCCAAGGCCCTGCTGGAGGAGCTGGCATGACGGCGGAGCCGAGAGCGGTGGGTCGTAGCCAGGGGGCGCCGCTATAATGTCGCAGTAGATGCCCCGGAGCAGGGCGGCAGGCAAGCACTCGAAGCTATCTGAAACGCGTCGTGTGAATGGCACCTGAGAGCGAGGAAGTCAGCGTCCCCATCGTTAAGATGCAGGCGTTCGGCGAGCGCCTCTTCCTAGCCCTGGGCGTGCCGGAGGCCCACGCCCGCGTGACGATCGAGACGCTGATAGAGGCCGACCTGCGCGGGGTCGAGTCGCACGGTGTAGCCCACCTTGCCGACTTTTACGTGCGCCGCATGCTGCGCGAGCGGATCAACCGAACGCCGCGCATCCAGATCGTGAGCGACGCCCCGGCGGCCGCCGTAATCGACGGCGATATGGGTCTGGGGTTCGTTGTGGCCCACCGGGCCATAGACCTGGCGATGGAGAAGGCACAGGCCACAGGCGTAGGGTTGGTCAGCGTGAAGAACAGCACCCACTACGGCGCCGGATTTCATTACGCCCTCAAAGCGGCCCGGCGAGATATGATAGGCATCTCCATCACCACCGGCGGAAACATCGTCGTCCCGCCTGGCGCCAAGAGACCCGTGTACGGCGCCAACGTGATCAGCGTGGCCGCGCCGACCGGCAAGGATTTCCAGTACGTGCTGGACGGTTCGACCAGCGTTGTCGCCGGCGGCAAGCTGGAGATCGCGGCGAGGCGCGGCGCATCCATCCCCGAGGGGTGGGCGCTCGACGAGAGCGGCGCTCCCACCACTGACCCGACGGTGCTCAGCCGTGGCGGCGGCCTGTTACCACTGGGCGGATCGCCGCAGATGGGGGCGTACAAGGGGTTCGGCCTGGGCATCTTCGCCGACGTGATGTCCGGTGTCCTCTCAGGGTCCGGGGCGAGCCTGGCGCTCCCCCCGACCGGCGCGGCCAGCCATCTTCTCGCCGCCATCCGCATCGACGCCTTCGAACCGACACGCGAGTTCGTCCGTCACATGGACGTGATGATCGACGGCCTGAAGGCGGCCGAGCGTCAGCACGGCGTGGACGAGATCCTCATCCCGGGGGAGTTGGAGGCACGCCTCGAACGGCAGCGCCGGGCGGAGGGCGACATCCCCGTCCATCCCGCCGTCATCGAAAGCCTGAGAACCGCCGCAGAGAAGCTAAACGTCCCCTTCGATATCAGGTGACACTAGGAGAAGCGCTATGGTCGAGCCTCTAACCCCGCAAGAGCTGGACGCCTTACGAGCGATTTCCTCGCCAACCGTCTGCAACGCCATCGAGACGCTCAAGGTGAGGCCCCGCAACGAAGGGTTCATGGACAGCACCATCCGGTGCCGTTTCCCGGAGCTGGGCGTGATGGCCGGCTACGCCGTAACGGCGAAGATCCGCGCCCGCGAGCGCCCGCAGCAAGCGCCGGCCCCCTGGGACATGTGGGCCGCGATGGAGCCGGTGCCCAAGCCTCGGATCGTGGTCATCGAGGACCTGGACTACCCTAACCCCGTCGGCTCATTCTGGGGTGAGGTCAACGGCAGCGTCTACATGGGCCTGGGGGCGATAGGCACGGTCACGAACGGCGGCGTCCGTGATCTGCCGGAGGTCCGCGCCACCGGATTTCACTTCTTCTCGTCCTGCGTGCTTGTCTCACACGCGTACGTTCACCTGGTGGAGGTCGGTGGACCGGTCAGCGTGGGCGGCCTGACCGTCAATCCCGGCGACCTCCTCCACGGCGACGAACACGGCGTGACGAGCGTCCCCCTGGAGATCGCCCGCGACTTGCCGAAGGCGGCGCAGGCTGTGGAGGCGCGGGAGCGGGTGATCATCGACTTCGCGCGCTCGCCGGAATGCACCGCGGATGGCCTCAAGAGCTTGTTCCAGCAGGACAGATGAGCGCCGGCGACTTACGGCGGGGTCCAGAGGCTAGCCGGTAAGGCGGCTGAAGGCCGCGCAGCCCTCGGTGCCGGGCGCCGGCGCTATCTTCCAGCTACCGTTCTCCTTCTGGAACGCAGCCTGGATCTGGTATTCGCTCTGGCCGGCGACCTCGCCCACGATCACCGCCTGCGCGGTTGAGCCGTCGACCGTCACGCTCTCCAGCCGCTTAAACCTCAGCAGCCGGAGGTTGTCACCTTGCTCGGCGGCGGCGTCTACCCCCACCTGATCGTACTGCGCGCGCGGACACCGCTGCTGGAATTCGCTGGTGAACGAGTCGTAGAGCGACGGCCACTGCCCGGCCGGCAGCACCTCAATGGACCTCCGGGCCAGCCACTGAATCGCCGCCCCGTCACTCGTCACCGTCTGCCCGTCTTCAGGGGTCGCGCCGTCATCGATCGTAGGTGCGCCGGCGTCATCAGCGGTCGCGCCGGCATCGGCGGTGGTTACGGCATCATCGGGAGGAACCGCTTCGACATCGCCGGTTGCTGCGCCGCCGTCGCCCGTTCCGCCTGATGCCAGCAGGGCTATCCCCACGAGCAGCAACACGAACCCCGTCAGCAGCCCGGCGGCGGCTACCTCATTACGCTTTAGCAGGAGGCTGCCGGACCTGGCTACGGGAGCGGCGCCGGAGCGGGCCCGGCGCCGGCGACCACCGCGACCGCTGCGTGAGCTAGCGGGCATCGGGACGTGCGTCGGACGGGCCCGGGCAGGACGCTTTGTCTCTTCCAGACATCGCCGGCATGGGCGGCAGCTTCTCGCGGGCCTGGACTAGGTGCAGCATTCGGATGACACGCAGATGATAAGGGGAAAGCCTCCGTTCCAGCAAGGATGCTGATCTACCGGGAAGCAGGCGCACAGCGGCGCTTCGGTAAACAATTGGTCAAAGGTGCCTACCGCCACCAAACGGGGTTGTCAGGGCTCCATAACCTTGACTATAATTTGTGACACCCCTCAGTGGGATCCTCATGGAATTTACTCCCAAGTACGAAGCAGTAGCCTCTGCTGAGACCGGCCAGATCACCCTATGGCAGGCCCTGCGGGCGAGGCTCCGCGAGCACTCCACCCTGCTCAGGTTTGCCGCCATCGGGGCCAGCGGCTACGTCACCTACCAGATCGTCTTCCTGCTCCTGTACGAATCGCCCCTGATCTGGTTCTTGCCCGCGAAGGGCGAGGACCTCGGCCTGATCGCCTTCTCTCACAGCGACGCCCGTTTGCTGATCACCACGCTGGTAGCGGCGGAGCTTTCGATCGTGGGGGTGTTTTTCGGGCACCACTTCTGGACGTTCCGGGATCGGGCCACGGCGGAAAAGCCGGTGAGGCTTCGGTTTATCCAATTCAACGCCAAGGCCTCTGTGTCATCGCTGGGCCTCATCACACTTGTCGTCAACCTCCTGACCCTTGAGGTGGGCGCATCACCATACCTCGCCATTCCCGCGGGCGTGGCGGTGGCCTTCCTCTGGAACTGGACATGGGACAGCAGGTACATCTGGCGAAGACAAAGCCCGTGACGGGGCACAGAGGCGAGCGCGGCGAATTGAGATGACAGCGCCGAGCTCCAAGGAAACCCACGAAAACGTTCCGCCGGACTTCTACGACACCGCCCTCAAGACCAGCCGCATCCAGCGCGTATGGCACGGTGGACGGCTGCGCGTGATCCCGCGGCTCGTGTCTGAGGTAGGCGGCAGGATCCTCGACATCGGCTGCGACGGCACCACCCTCACCGAAGCGGTGGCGGCCAGGGCGCGGCCCAAAGAGGTCGTGGGAATCGACATCTCAGACAGAGCGATCGCATATTCGCTGTCAAAGCATCCAGAGTTTCACCTGGCAATCGGAGACGGTGAGGCCCTGCCCTTTCGCGCCGCTTCCTTCGATATGATCTTCTGCTCAGAGGTCCTTGAGCACGTTCATCATCCGGAAAAGCTGCTATCGGAGATGAAGCGCTGCCTGAAGAAGGACGGATATGGCCTGATCGTAATCCCCCTCGAGACCCCTCTGTTCAAGATCCTGTGGCACTTCTGGACCCGCTTCGGCCGGGGGAAGGTCTGGCGCCACGCCCACGTCCAGGAGTTTCACGGCGAGATTCTGGATCAGCTCGTGGACGAGGTGGGCTTTCGGGTCGTTGAGGACAAGGTCTTCATGCTGGGCATGCTTCGCGCCACGAAGATCATCCCCGCCTGAGTCCCGCGAGAGACATCAGCGTCCCCGGCTTGCTGGTCTATGGGCTCGTCGAGCCGCTGACCCTCAGGCGGACGACGGCGATCAGCGCCTCAACGATAATCCTCCACGATAGCTTGGATTCGCCTGCCCGCCGGTTGATGAACTTAATCGGCACCTCGCGCAGCGTCTTGCCGGACCGGTGACAGAAGTAGTTGATCTCGTACGACGAGGCGAACCCCTTCGACCTGATCCTCGCGAAGTCGAGTGACTCCAACGTTGAGCGTCGGAAGCACTTGAACCCGCCGGTGCAGTCGCGGATCCGTAGCCCGAGCAGCACACGCACTACAAAGCTGGCGGCCCTGCTGATCAGCCGCCGCCGAAAGGGCCATCCTGATGTGGAACCGCCCCTTACATAGCGCGAGCCAATGACTATGTCGGCGTCCTCCGCAGCTTCCACCAGGCGGGGGATGTCGCGGGGGTTGTGAGAGTAATCAGCGTCCATCTGCACTATGTAGTCGGCGCCCATGTCCAGAGCCGTCTTGAATCCCTCGACGTAAGCGGTGCCGTACCCCAACCTGGCCGGACGTGACACAAGGTGAATGCGGGGCTTGTTAACGGCAATTTGCGAGACTATGCGGCCTGTCCCGTCGGGCGAGCTGTCATCCACAACGATCGCTTCGTACTGCGGGCCGAGGTTGAGAATGTCTGGAAGCAAGCTGGGAATGTTCTCGGCCTCGTTGTAGGTCCCTATGACGACGAGGCATTTCATCGCCTACGGTCCCTCCGACGTGGGTGCCAGGCGGCGGATCTCGTCCGCGTTGCTGTAGTAGATGGTGCCGTCGGGGCTGACCTCAACGTCGAACCGGCAGTCTTCGGCGACGATGTCATCGGCCGTGACCTGGTCCAGGTCCGGCCCGCCCAGCACCAGACGCCGCAGGAGCATCGTCTGGGACTCACAGACCAGAAGGGAGTCCCCGAGCAGGGGATAAACGCCGGCCGAGGCAAACGCCAGCCCGGAAACCTCGACGAAGGAGAGGAAGTCCCCCGGCTGCGTCCCCTCATGGGCCAGGAGATGGATCGCGTTTTTGCCCTCTCCTGCTCCGCAATCGGAATATGGGAACTCGCCCACGTCGGGCCAGCCGTAGTTGGCGCCCGGTTCGATAAGGTTGATCTCCTCGCAGCTAACCGTGGTGTTGTCTGACCCGTAGATTGCGCCGGCCTCCGGGTGGAAGGCGAAGTCGAAGGGCTCGCGGAATCCGTATGCGTAGATGCGGGGATCGGCATCTGGGTCGTCAGCGAGCGGGTTGCCCGGCGCCGGCGACCCGTTGTCCTTATCGACGCGGAGCAGCTTACCGATGGGCATGCTCAGGTTCTGCACCAGTGGCGGCGCGTCGTAGTCTCCCAGGCTAAGGTAGAGGAAGCCGTCCGGGCCGAAGTGGATGTTGCCATTTGCGTTGAAACCGGGAGTGGCGGGGAGCGTCTCCGGTAGGTCGTTGACTATGACCTCTCGGTCCACGCCTTCGCTATCGCGGTCGGTGAAGCGCACCACCACGGGCCTGGCCACGGGCGTGTCGGGCTCCACGGGCTCCGTGAGGAAGGCGTAGAGATAGTGGTTCATCTCGAAATCGGGGTCCAGGGCCAGGCCGGTCAGACCCCAGTCCAGGTCGACGTACGTGGCCACCTCCAATTGGGCGAACGGCTCCTCCTGCAGCACCCCGTCGGCGCTGACAACACGGATGGCGCCGGTGACTTGCTCGCCAAAGAACAGCCGTCCGTCGGGGGCTATGGCCATGGCGGCGGCCCGGTCTGCGGCGGCCACGCGCTCCGACTTCACTCCCAAGGTGCCGCCGCCACCACCGCCACAGGCGGTAGCCAGGAACAGCAGGAACACGGTGACGAATGCTATCGCAACGATAGGCCGCCTCGCGCTCATTTTCGTAGACTATACCACGCGTGTGCGCAACGAGATTCGGGGAAGGTGCATCATCACTTCTGGTAGTATATTTCCAGGAGTCAGGGCGTGAAGTCAAAGGTGCGAGCGAAGATTTCTCTCAGCGTACCCGTCGAAATCCGAGAGAACCGTCAGCTTGAGGTACAAAGGAACGCCCGGTCCACGCTCGCCGGCTGCGCTGGATCAGGCCCGGGTTAGTTGATGGCCGGAGAACAAGCTGCCTGGAAGCGGCCTACCCTACAGCGCTGGTGGAGCGCCCTCAACTCTGGGTATTTCGACCGTCTGACCACGCCTTGGACCCGTACAATCGCCCTCACCCT
>MGNZ01000035.1:0-550 GCA_001795235.1 Chloroflexi bacterium RBG_16_64_32
GTTCCCGCGCCGGCGATTGCGGCGAGCCTCTTCGCTCGCTTCGGCTCCCGCCAGGAGGACTCCTTCGCTATGAGGATGATCGCGGCGGTTCCCGCGCCGGCGATTGCGGCGAGCCTCTTCGCTCGCTTCGGCTCCCGCCAGGAGGACTCCTTCGCTATGAGGATGATCGCGGCGCTGCGCAAAGAGTTTTGCGGGCACGCGGTAAAGGCCCAATGAGCCTGGAACCGCCAGCCCCTCAAGACATTGTCATCGCAGTGCACCTGCGACCTTTCGCGGCCTTCCGGGCTCAGCTTGTTCATGGTCGTAGCACGCATGACCGCTGTAGCAATTTCAATAGCAATGCGGTTATTTTGCGGGGAATCTTTGCGCCGATTCAGTTAGCCCGAAGACTGCTTAGCGAAAAGAGGTTCATCGGACGCGGCACTCGCTAGCCGGAACTCACCCTTGCCAGGCGTCTTGCGAAAGCGCTCATCCCTCTGTAGGGTACCGAACACGGTGCCATAGTTAGACCGATAGTTCTTCGGATTCTTGAATTTGCCAGCCGCCGCGA
>MGNZ01000035.1:576-2603 GCA_001795235.1 Chloroflexi bacterium RBG_16_64_32
ACTGGGCCTCCACGGACCTCAATGACCTGTGCGCACATGTTGGCAACCGTCCCCTGGAGCGTCCCTATTAACGGCAGTTGCTCTTGGGGCGTGGTAGGAATGTCCATAACCTTCTTGTACATGGCCACGGCCTGCTCAAGCACACTCTGGTCTTCCCGGAGCTTGGAGCGCATAGTTTCAGCACGCTCGATCAATTCATCCATTTCGGCCATTTGGGCCGAAATGCCATTGAGTTGCTTCTGTGCCCGCGTCAAGAATTCGTCTTCCATGGACTCAATCTACCATGGCATGCCATGCATGTCAAGCCCTAGCATGCCTGTGATTGACAAGCAAATTCGAGTATGCTACGTTGACCATGTTGAAAGCCATCGCCTAAGCTTCTGTCAGAGCAACTGGGCGAGAGAGGAGCAACGCGATGGCCGTTAAGAACGGTGCTATACCGCTAACAGTGGAAGGTATTCGACGTGCGCTCCAAGAAGGTAAGTCCGAGGAAGCGCGAAGGCGCTACATTGAATCGCTGCGGGAAGAGGTTGAGCGCTACGAGCGCCGGTACCGCATGCGCTCTGCCTCGGTGCGGCAGGCACTCAGAAACAAGAAGATCCGGGAGACATTGGGCGTGGTCGAGTGGGTTGACGCCTACGAGACACTGCTAAGCCTCAGCAATGGCAAGCAAGCACGGCTGGAACGATCACGAAGACTACCTTCACGTTCTCCGGCGCGTGCTAGATGACCACCCCTTCGTAATCGAGAACGCGCTAACCATAACACCATCGCCTGAAGGTGGCCTGGTGTCTGGTGACGTCATTTGCCATGGTGATGTTGTGGTGAAGGTTCATAAACGCTACGAGATTCAAAGACGGTCTAGCCGTGAGCAGGCGCGAACCGTACGCTACTCGTATCACGCTCGCTATAAGGGCGGCAGGTCGATCCTTCGGTATGACAACGCGCCAAACCATGGTGAGCACCCGACACCAAACCACAAGCATGACTTCCGGGCGCGAAAGGTAATACACGTCGGCCCCGACTGGCCGCACCTCAGCGAAGTTCTAGATGAGGTGATGAGGATAGTTTGGCGCTAGCGCTACGTCCACCGTGCCTGCGCCGCCCGGAGGCGACGTGCGCCCCGGCCCACCGTGAGGGCGGCGTCTATCGCTGGGGTGCGACCTCCGTCTCAGCCGAGCGCTAGGGATTCTGGTCGATGAGAAAGGTGCGGGCGGGGGCGCCCTCAGCGCCCACAACGTTGAGGGGTGCGCAGACCAGGAAGTAGCCGCCGGACGCCACCCGGCGCAGGTCCAGTCCTTCCAGGATGACGACACCGCCGGCCAGCAGCGTCTCGTGCACCTCATGCGGGCTGGCCTGGAACTGCTCGATAGACAGATAATCGATCCCCACCAGCCGGATGCCGCGGTCGGCGAGGCTTCTGGCGGCGTCAGGGGCCAGGGCGATGAAATCGGTGTGGAACGCAGAGTCGTCCCAGAAGCGACCGTTTCGTGTCTTGAAGAGGACGCGCTGGCAGTCGCCGGGGATGGCCATCGAGTCCAGGTCCGCCGCGGTGATGTGCGTGTCGCCGCCGAACTCAGCAACGTAGGCCGGGCCCACCAGCGCGTCGAGGGGCAGGTTATCCACGCCGGGGGCGCCGTCCAGGAAGTGGGAGGGAGCGTCGACGTGTGTGCCCGTGTGGGAGCCGAGGGAGAGGGTGCTGATGGTGAAGGCGTCGCCTCTGGACAACCGGCTGGGAAAATCGAGCTGCGGACCGGGCTCGCCGGCGTAGGTCGGCATATCAGCTCGCAGGGGGACAGACACGTCGTAGACCTTCATGGCCTGGCGCTATTATGGCACATCTCCCGGAACACCATACGATCGATAGCGTCAACGCCCGGTGCAGGGCGACGCCGCCGCACAGGACGATGAGGTAAGAGCCCATCGCCGCCAGCACGCCGTGGCTCAGCCGGTTCGTCCGCTCGCGGAAAGAGGTCATGGCGCGCGAGACCTTGCGCCAGCTCTGGCAGGCCGAGCACTTCGGCGAT
>MGNZ01000035.1:2658-12435 GCA_001795235.1 Chloroflexi bacterium RBG_16_64_32
CCGGGAGCGGCCTGCGGTGGCCTATTTCTGGCCTCACTCGTGCTCGCAAGGGCGAGTGAGTGATAAACTTCACTACGGGTGGACAGCCATGAACAACCATCCCCGCACTGACATGGCAGCCATCAAGATTGGAGCCGTATCCATGATCGCGCCCTATTTCCGCCAGCCGATCTGCGTCCAGCCATGAGGCCAGCACTACTTGCGCTTGGCTTGGTGTTAGTCGCGGCGATGGGATGGGCCGGGCCGCAGGCGGTGCCTGTTGCCGGCGCCCAAGAGAGCCCTCGCCTAGCGAGCCTGAAGATCGGCGTCTGGCCCGAGTTTGACCGCCCGGCGGCGGCCCTTGTCATCCTTAGCGGCGAGCTGGCCGAGGGTGTCACCCTGCCGGCCACGATAGCCCTTCGCGTCCCGGCCTCCTCAGGCGGGCCCGTGGCGGTCGCCACTGCGGCGTCGCTTGGCGGTTCCCTCCTCAACCGAGATTACGAGGTAACCGACGCCGAGGACTCCCTCCTGATAAGTTTCAGCACCCCGGACCCTGTGCTCCAGATAGAGTTCTACGACCCGCTGAGTATCGACGAGGGAGCCCGGTCCTACACGTACGTATGGCCGGGAGACCTCGCGGTTGACCAGTTGACGGTCGAGGTCCAGGAGCCTGTGGGCGCGACTGCACTGACTGTTGAACCGGCACTTGGAGTCGGCGCCCTGGGCCAGGATCGGCTCGTCTATCGCACCGCCCAGATGGGTCCGTTCGAGGCCGATAAGACGCTCACGGTGGAAGTGGGCTACGCCAAGACCGACCCCCGCACCTCTCTGGAGATTCTCAGCCCAGGGGAGGGAGATTCGGGCGACGGAGTTCCGGTCTGGCTGATAATCGTGGCGGCGGTCGCGGCGCTTGCGGTCGTGGTGGGAGCAGTCGTCTATTGGCGGCGCCAGGGCCGGCCAGCCGCCGCTCCCGCGGGGCCAACGCCAGGGGCGAGGCGCGGAGGCCGGGGCGCCTCTGGGTCGGCAAAAGGCGCTACCGCAAAGGCCTTCTGCACGCAGTGCGGTGATCAGCTCCGTTCGGAGGACCGCTTCTGCTCCCAGTGCGGCGCCGGGACGCGAGGAGGATAGCGACCGCCACTGATTGGCGATCCGTATCGCCCGGGGGCGGCCTTCCTCAGAATGAGTTCATCTTCTCTCCAACAGTGGGTGCCTGGGGCACCACATGTGGGGGCGCGGAGCAGCCTGGCATCCGCCTGGCGACAACTGCCTGCAACTGGTGACGCTATTGAAGGCGGGCTCGTGGACTGGACGGCAGCCCATGCCGGCGCCTACAGCGCCTTGAGGAACTCGATCAGCGCGGAGTTCACCTCGGCGGGGCGCTCCTGCTGCGTCCAGTGACCGCATGCAGGGAGGATCACCACGTTCCGCAGGTTGGGCACGCTGGCCTTCATCGCATCAGTGCCGGTGAACCGGAGCACGCCGTCGCGCTCGCCCGCGACAAACAGCGCAGGCTGCTGCACCGTAGCGCCGGCCAGGTGTGCCGATTGCTCCCAGTCGCGATCCATGTTGCGGTAGCGGTTGAGGCCACCGCGAAAGCCGGTACGCTCGAACTCAGCGGTGTAGCAGTCGATATCCGCCTCCGTGAGCCAGGGTGGAAGCCGTTCGGGATCCCGCATCTCGTCGAGCAGTTTCGCGTCCTTAGGCCTCTGTGCCTGCCACGCGCTGCGCGGTGCGTCCCCCGAGGCGTCGTACAGCATAAGGCGCATCGACCTTCGGACGTCGGCCTCTAGCTCCGCCTCTGCTAGGCCGGGCTCCTGAAAGTAGAGCATGTAGAAGAATCTGTCTTGAAACAGTCGCTTCATGAGCTGGGTCGGGGGCGCGGGCGGGCGCGGCGTGTAGGGCACGCTGAGGGCAGCGACGGCCGGGAACCGTTCCGGGTGGAGGAGCGCGCCGTGCCATGCCATCGGGGCGCCCCAGTCGTGGCCTACGATAACGGCCGATTCTTCCCCCAGTGCGTCGAGCACGCCGACAGCGTCGGCAACGTGGTCCAGCATCGTGTAGCTGTCGATCGCTTCGGGCGCGTCCGTGCCACCGTAGCCTCGGACGTCCGGCGCGACGGCGCGGTATCCGGCAGCGGCGAGCGCCGGGAGCTGGTGGCGCCAGGAGTACCAGAGCTCTGGAAATCCGTGCAGGAGCAGGACTAGAGGGCCTTCGCCCGCCTCCGCGATGCGCATGTGGATGCCGTTCGTCTCGATGGTTCGGTGGGTGATCTCAGACAAGGCGCCTCTCTTCCCGTTAGTCCCCGAGGGTTGTGTAGGGGGACTGGCGCTGTGCTAGCTGTCTCTCCTCTGCCGGCGTAAGAAGTCCTCCAGGTCGGTGATGATTTCGCCGGACGGGGGTAGGTCTGCCGCGCCGGCCTCGCTGACACCCGAATCGATGCGCCGCTCAAGTTCGGCCACGTACGCCTTCATTTCTTCGTTGCCCGCGAGCGCTTCGTCCACCTGGTCGGTGAACGCCTGGCTCATCGCGGCAAGGCTTGACGCGTCCGCGCCGAAGTCGAACAGCTTGTCCAAAACCTCCAGGAGTGCGAGCGCGCCGGTGGGGTTCACGGCGTTGCTAAGGTACGCCGGCAGGCCGGCCCACAGGCTGGCCGCCGGCAGCTCGGCGTCCCTGAACACGTTGTGGACGGTGCCGACTATTCCGGTTGGCCCCTCGTAGCGGGTGCGTGTGATGGCCAACTGCTCGAGACGTTGCTGGAGATCGTCCTCGGTGGCGAAGCCGGTGATTGGAGCTCGCCGGGTGTGCGTCGTCGCAGCGACGAGCGCACCAAGGGTCATGAGCCGGGAGCCATCGAGGCGCCGGAATAGGTCGAGCACCGTTTGGGTGAAGGCTCGCCACTTGAGGTGGGGCTCGGTTCCCAGGAACAGGACGACATCGGAATCGGCATCGCTGCGACGGTGGTAGAAGAAGCGGTTCGGCGGCCACTTCAGGTCTCGCAGGCCCTCCTCCGTGACGCGGATGGTAGGCCGGGCAACGGTGAAGTCAAAGAACTCCTCGGGATCGATCGCCGCGAACGGTCGAGCGGACCAGTTATCGATGAGCTGGCGGACGGCCAGTGTAGCCGCCTCGCCGGCGTCGTTCCAGCCGCGAAAGGCGGCTACAAAGGCGGGTCGCCGCAGCGCGGGAAGCTCATCCAGCTTTAGGTAGTCCACGGCTTCATCTCACCTGCATGACCTGGTCAGCCTGATTATAGACCAGCGGCGGCCCGGGGACGCGCAGCCCAGCGGCTTGTTCAAGGGAAACCGGTCGATCACAAGGATCGCTTGGGGCAGAGCCCCGAAGACAGGAGGGGTCGCCGGGCGTCCCGGGGCGCCGCGATTCGGAGATCGAACGCGGCCGACCAATATAATGCCTGTTGATTCCCCCTCCTCCGAGGCTTATGATGCTGGAAACATCTGTTCTCCGGCAGGCCCCCGCATGCCTAAGTCCGGCCACGGTATGGGCGGCCACCAGAGCAGCATTGCGAACCGATGTCATGACCG
This sequence comes from Chloroflexi bacterium RBG_16_64_32, assembly GCA_001795235.1. Lineage (GTDB taxonomy): Bacteria > Chloroflexota > Dehalococcoidia > SM23-28-2 > RBG-16-64-32 > RBG-16-64-32. The sequence goes on from MGNZ01000035.1 coordinate 6,180, forward strand.
CTAGGCGTTTACGACAGCTGGCCCAGGCCTACCGGGTGCGCGCCATTGATGACGCCCCCTTCACTCCCCTTCCCCTCGCTGACCAGGCGCTGGAGGAAGACGAGGCGGCACTCAAGGCGCGAATGAGACAGCTTTCCTACGAAGTTCCGGCCGGCGAATGGCGACCTATCCCGTGTCTGGGGGAGCCCGTCAGTCAGCCGCGTCGCTTCATCGACGGCAGCGTGTTCTCGCGCACAGTAGCCGTGTTCACCGTTGAAGGGCGCCGCCGCCCGGCGGTGCTGGCCTGCGTCGGAGCGCTGGCGCTGGAACTGGATGGCCGCAGGCTAGTGCGCTCGTCCGGCAGCCTCCGTTTGGAGACAGTGCTTTGCCTGCTGAGCAACGGCATACCGCCGGAAGACCTGCAGGCGCTAAGCGATGGCCTGGAGGCGGTGGGCATCCGGCTGGTAGCATCAGAGACTACGGAATTGACGGCGGACTTCGACGTGCTGCGCCGGCGCTGCTGGGACATGGCGAAGCAGCGAATGGAAGACGAAGAGCGGGCGGTCCTTCTCCAGGCCCCAGAGGTTCCTGCGGTGGTCGACGGGCTGCTGGAGCGCAGGCTCACGACCGTCGCCTCGCAGGAGATGCCGGTGATCGGCATGGTGAAGCGGCAGATGCGTCGCTACCTTCCGGAGTCGCACATCAACCTTCTGTACGAGCTCCGGCCCGGCGAGCGGACACCCGCCTTCTTGTTGGAGACGGAACATGCCTTCATCGTCAGTTGGTACGTGCGGCTCTCGGCAGCGGACACGCTCTCTCCCGGCTACGGGGTTGTCCGTCTTACGGCGCCGCGTGAGTATCTGGAGCGACGCTTCCCGCGTCGAGCAGAGCGCTGGGCGGAGATTTCGGCCGTCTCACATTGGCTGCATGGCCTGCGACACCGAGAGCAGAGCTACGCCCGCGCCGGGATCTCCCTGGAACCGATCGTGCGGGTTGAGGACGAGCTTCACGCGCTCCTTCCCGCCGTTGGGCGGGAGGCGGCCAAGCTGCATCGGGCCTTGGGAGTTTAGGAGGCAGGCATGGACGAGATACCTGAGGTCAAGAAGAACGAGGATGGCGCAGGAACCGGACTTACCCCTGTGGGACGGGTGGGCGCCCCCCGCGGCGCTGAGGCGACGACCGAGGGCTTCTATTGTTGGGTGCCCGAGGACCGCCTGATCGAGAAGACGCAGTTGGTGTATGTGGACAGCCCCGCGGGCCCGACGAACGTGAGATTCTACGGTCTGGTGTCCGAGGTGTTTCGCCGCTCTCGGCGGGCCGACATGCTGGAGGAGGCCGACCGGTTCGACGGCCGTCCAGAGGAAGAAGTGCCCATCGAAAGCCGCGGCGTCACCTACGCCCAGGTGCGCTTGCTGGCTTCCCAGCCGAACGTCTTTTCGCCCCCCAGGGAAGAGAGCGTCGTCTACCCCGCCTTCGAAGCGGAAGCGCGCATCGCCTACGGGGTCGAGGAAATGGACCAGCCGGTGGTTATTGGCCTGGTGCGCAACGGCGGCGACGCCGTGGCCGGGCCTGCCTACATCGACCTGGACTACCTCCTGGGCGCCATGGGCGGGCACATGAACGTCACCGGCATCGCCGGCGTGGGCACCAAGTCAAGCTTTCTGACGATCGTCCTCCAGCAGGTGCTGCGCGCCTGCCGCCGGCATGCCGAAGAGCACCCCGAGGACCCAGAGAAGACGCAGGTGAGGCCGGTGATCCTGAACGTGAAGGGGTTCGACCTCTTCTGGCTGGACCGCTGGTCGAGCGCTTTCACTGAGGAGGATCGTGAGACCTGGCGGCAGATGGGGTGGGACGATCCAGCGCCTCTGGAGGCGAGCTTCCACGCCCCCCAGCGGCCTGGAAGCGACCATCTGGCGGTGCCGGCCGGTCGCGACGACGTAATGCCGTATAGCTGGTCCCTTGAAGATGTCGTCCGCGCTAATCTGTTCAACTACCTGTTCAGCGACAGCGACCGGGAGGACGACAACTTCGCGCTGCTGGTAGCGGACATCGAACGTATCTTGGCGCGGGAGTGGCGGCAGGAAGACGGAACGCCAATGCGGGAGCTGAGGAGAGAGGCCCCGGCAAAGACGTTCCAGGTACTGTTCGATTGGTTCGAGGGCGGCCTTCGCCAGGATGGAGGCGAGCCGGCCCAGTCGGACGCCGTATTCGCCCGCCTCGCCTCTGTGCACCACCCCGGCACGCTGCGCCGCTTCTACCGCCGCCTTCGCCGCATCGTCTATGAGAGCGCCGGCATCTTCCGACTGGAAGGCGCGGGTAGCCATCCCCTTGACATCACCCAGCTTGAGCCCGGCAAGCCTGTCGTCGTGGACATTGACAGCCTCCCGGACCGCCACCTGCAGCGTTTCGTTGTGGCCACGCTGCTCAAGCAGGCAGTGGACCAGCAGACGGGGCCTGGGGCGCTCCCTGGTATGCACTACCTCTTTCTGCTCGACGAGCTGAACCGGTTTGCGCCGCGGGGCCACAGCGACCCCATCACGCAACTCGTGGAGACGGTGGCGGCGGAGCTGAGGTCGCGCGGGGTGATCCTCCTGGGGGCTCAACAGCAGGCCTCCCATGTATCGCCGCGGGTCGTGGAAAACGCCTCCGTCCGCGTCTTGGGCCGCACGGGCGGCCACGAGCTCCGGCAGGACGTCTTTAGCTTCCTGCCGGAGTCTCTGCGCGACTACGTGGAGCAGTTGGGCAGCGCCGACAAGGTGATCCACCAGCCCAGCTTCCGGGAGCCCATGCACGTGCGCGTGCCCAGGCCGCCCTGGGCGATGCGCAAGCAGGAGGCCACCCGGGAGCCGCCGGCGTTTCTGGCGGAGGAAGGCGTTCAGCCGGCGGCGATCGGAGGCCGCCGGTTGCCGGAGCGGCCCTATGAGGAGCTGCCCTGATGCGCATCCTTCACACCAGCGACTGGCACCTGGGGGCGCGCCTGGGGAATCAGGATCGCCTACCAGACCAACTGGCGCGCGTGGACGAGATCTGCGGCTTCATCGACGAGAGGGAGGTGGACCTCCTTCTCGTGGCGGGCGATGTCTTCGACGAGCATCGCGCCGATGCGCTCGCCAAGATCATCGGCCGGCTGGGGCGGCTGCTGGCTCCCCGCATCCTGGCCGGACTCACGTGCGTCTTCATCGCCGGAAACCATGATCGCGAGCACGTGTTCCCGCTGCTCCGCGGGCTGCAGGCCTTGGTGGCAGCCGACGATCGGGGGCGGGTGATCTTCGCTGAGCGTCCGGCCCTGGAGCAGGTAACGTTGCCGAGGGGCGAGAAGCTCAACCTCATGCTCCTTCCGTATCCAACTCTAAGCCGGTATGACCTGGCGGACGAGCGCTGGCCCAGCCCGGACGCAAAGCACGACGCCCTTCATGATGAGGTGCGAAACAGGATTCAGGCCCTGGTTTCGCAGGTGAAGGCAGTGGGCGCCGGTGTCCCAACAGTTATATGCGCGCACTTCTGGATCCGCGGCGTCACAGAAGGCTTGTACCGCGTAACAGAGCAGAACGATATCGTTATCGATCCCAGCGACATCCCCGTTTACGCCTATACGGCGCTTGGGCATATCCATAAGCCGCAATACGTGGGCGCGCCCAACATCAGGTATTCGGGGAGCATCGAGCGAATGGACCGTGGCGAGGCGAAGGACAAGAAGAAGGCGGTGCTGGTGGAGGTTACGCGGAGCGGAGCGCAGGGCGTAGAGGAGCTGTCGCTGAACGCTACCCCCTTCGCACACCTCCAGGTGTCGTCGGAGGAAGACCTGGAGACGGCGGCGGCGAGAGTTGCTGAGCCTGACCGCACGCTGGTCTCGGTGACGGCGGACCTACGCAGGGAACAGAGCCTCGGCTCGGTGATTGCCCGCGCCAGGAAGCTGTTCCCTCGGCTCTATGGGAACGTGGATGTGAACTGGATTGACGCCCGATCGCGGGACCGCCCCGCTTTCGAGGCAGACAGGTTGGACGTGCAGGCGACGGTGCGCGCATACCTCAGTCAGGTGCTGCAGCATGACCCCAACGCACAGGAGCTCACCTCGGCGGCTGAAGAGCTCCTGATCCAGACCGGGATGTCGCGGGCGTGATACCTGTCCGTGTCCTCGTCCGCAACTTTCTATGCTACGCCGAGGACGAGAACGGGGGCCCGGTCGAGTTCGACTTTGAGGGCTCATCCCTTTGGAGCATCTCCGGAGACAACGGCGCCGGTAAGAGCGCCATCTTCGACGCCATCACCTATGCCCTCTTCGGGTGTCACCGAGGCGGCGCTCAACGCGACTCCCGGCTGATCCGGCGCGGCGCCGGAGAATGTGAGGCAGCGTTCGAGTTTCGTCTGGACGGCCAGGTGTACCGGGTCCGGCGGACAGTCGGCCGCCCGAAGGGAAAGTCGGCCATCGAGCCCAAGACGCGGCAGGCCTCCTGGTTCGACACAGAGGTCGGCGACTGGCGGCCGTTGCCGGGCACGGAGAAAGAGGCGGGGTTGAACCAATGGGTACGGGAGAGGTTCGGCGCTGGGTACGAGACCTTTGTGGCGTCGGTGCTATTGCTGCAGGGGAAGAGCGACGAACTGATCCTGGCGGAGCCGAAGAAACGGTTCGATATTCTGAGCGGCATCCTCGAGATGGAGGAGTACAAACGCTTGGAGCAGGCAGCCGGTCTGAAGGCGCGGGATGCGCGTAGCCAGGCCAGGGCGCTCGACGAGCAGTTGGCCGGAATGCCCTCGGTAACGGACGAGGAAACACGGACGGCAAGGGAGGCGCTGGACGCTGCGGGAAGGGAATTTACGGCTGCGCAGAAGGCCGCAACGGAGGCGGAACTGCTGGTGAAAGACGTTCAGCGGTTCGAGGAGCTGCGAGAAGCGTTGGCCCACGCCAAGGCCCGACTGGCGGAGATCGAGGGCCTTCTCCAGGAGAGCGACCGCATTCGGGCAGAGTACGAGGAGTGGAAGAAGCTCTCGCGCGCGGTTCCCAGGCTGCGCGGCGCCCTCGACGATCTGAGGAGCGCCGATGCCCTCATTGGAGAGGCGAAGCAAGCCCGGGACGAGGCACACGGAACCCGCCGTCGGCGGGACCTCGAGGGGCTTGCCTGCGCCCGCCTACGGCGGGCTGACCAACTGGCCCAGAATCGGGCTTCGGAGCTGAGAGAGCAGCACCGGGAGCTGGCCTCGGCGCTGCCCCCGCTCCAGGACGTGCTGCGCTGCCGCCGGGAGCTGAGCGAACGGCAACGAGAACTCCAGGAGCATGGCACCGGCGAGGAGTGGGCCAGGCGTATCCAGGAGGTAGAGAAGGGGCTGGTCCGCCGTGGCGGAGAGCGGGGGCTGGCGGAAGAGACGCGACAGAAGGCGCTCGACGCGAAGTCGCAGGCAGAGGCCGCGCAAGGTCATGCGGAGGAACAGCGGCAGGCGCGTATGGAGGCCAAGGACGAGGCGGTCTGTTCCCGGTGCGGCCAGCGCATCACCAGCGAGCATATTCAGCGCGAGCTGGCGGACGCTGAGAATGCGATACAAGAGGCCAGGCGGCGGGTGGAGAAGGATGGAGCGGCGTTCGAGCAGGCGGAACGGGCGTATGAGGCGGCTCTGCTGTCGGTCCGGTCGCTGACCGAAGAGCTGTCGACGGTGAAGGTCAAGGCGGCTCAAGCCGAGAAAGCTGGGGCGGAGAGAGAGAAGGCGCAGGACGCCCTGGGGCAGGCCACTGCGGCCAGCGTACAGGTCACGCTTGACCTGCGGGCGGTGGTTGTTGAATCGGCACTGGCCGTAGCGCAGAAGGCGCTGAGAGAGGCGAAGGCGCGAGAACGGGATCTCCTGCAGCAGTCGCAGACGGCGGAACAGGAAGCGGCAGCCGCGGCGAAGAGTTGGCGGCGGGCAGATGAGACGTATCGCGCGGCACTGGGGCGGACGCAGGAACTTTCGGCCGGGGCCGCTCAGCTTGAAGAGCGGGCGAACGGCCTCCGGCAGCAGGCGGGGGTGCGTGTTTCGGACGTGGACGAAGGGTGGCGGGAGCGGGCCTTGGGGGGAGATGAGAAGTTTGTGCGGCAACTGGAGTTGCGATTCAAGGCGCTGGGTGAGATTGAGGAGCAGTATCGGGCACTGCAGAAGGCAGAGGGGGACCGGCAGCAGGTGAGCCGGCAGGCTCAGCAGCACGAGGAGGATATCGAGAAGGTTCCCGCGGAGCGCCGCATCTCGCTGGCCGAGGCCGAGGGGATGCGCCAGCAGAAGCAGTCCGCCATAGGCGGAGCTCAGCGCCGCC
>MGNZ01000036.1:0-123 GCA_001795235.1 Chloroflexi bacterium RBG_16_64_32
ATTATGATGTTGGGGATAATGAGGATGATGCCGTCGATTAGCCATGCTACGAACCGGATCCAAAACCCCGCGTAGGCTTCCACAGCGATCTTCCCTCCTACGGCGCAAAATAAGTTGCACAGA
>MGNZ01000036.1:331-582 GCA_001795235.1 Chloroflexi bacterium RBG_16_64_32
CCATCACGTCGCTGAGGGGCACGTTAAGCTCGCGGCATACCATCTCCAGAGCGCTTCCCTTGTCGGCCTCGGGGTGCGTCAGGACGACGTAATGAGGCAGGTTGACGGGACGGTTGACCGAGAAGCCGGCGCGACCGTCGTAGGCGGGGATAAGGCTTTGCGAGATCTCGTCCACCGCGGCACTGCCAAAGACGAGAATAGCGGTGGGCTGCCCTCGGGCGACCTCGTCGGCGTGCCGTTCGGATACCTTT
>MGNZ01000036.1:591-12985 GCA_001795235.1 Chloroflexi bacterium RBG_16_64_32
GGCAGACGTTCAGGGATGACGCCGGGCCGCATGCGCATGAACGTGGCGCCATCGATCGTGGTGAACATCTCCCAGCTGCGCTCGTCGCCCAGGGCCGTCACCTCGCGGGCCACGTCCTGGTCCAGGCGCAGGTGGAGGAGATCGCGGCCATCGGCGGGGCGTCTGACGAGGGCGCCGTTGCTGCATATGAGGGGAGTGTCGATGCCCAGGCGATCGGCGGTGCGCTTGGCCAGCCCGAACCAGCGGGAGGTGGCCAGGACAACCTGCACGCCCCTGTCCAGGGCGTGCCTCACCGCTTCCCCGTTACGCTCGCTCAGCCTGAGGGAGCTGTTGAGCAGGGTGCCGTCGAGGTCCAGGGCGATGAGCTTGATGTCGCTCACTCGTTTGATCCCTCCGCTACGGCTACGTTCTTACGCCGCGGGCGGTTGCCGCCGTCGCCGCCTTCGCCGTCGAACATGCCGGCGAAGCGGAAGTGGACGATCCGGCGAAACTCCGGAACTGCGCTGAAAAAGAAGGGCATTGGTGGCCTCCCATTAACTGGTCAGTCGGGGTGCTGCCTATTATAGCGCCAAAACGCGGAGCGCGTTTTCGCGCAGCACGGCGCGCTTATCGGCGTCTGTGAGGGGGAGGCGCTGGATGCGGGCGGCGTCCAGGACAGGGTCGAACCAGGGGTAGTCAGAGCCGAACATCACGCGGTCGGTGCCCACCAGTCGTAGGGCGGCGGCGGCTTCCTCGTCGTTCAGCGCCGGGCTCTTCTCCGTCCCGTTGATGATGTAGCAGCAGTCGAAGAAGACGTTGGGGTGGGCGCGAGCCAGGTCGGCACAGGCGGCGAAGTCGCCGAAGGCGAGGTGGGCCATGACCACGGTCAGGTGGGGGAAGGCCGAGAGCACCTCGGGGAAGTATCTGGGGTGCGCGTGGTCGGTGGGGCGTGGCCCGCCATAGGCGGGGAAGGCGCCGGAGTGGAAGATGATGGGCAGGTCCAGCTCCTGCGCCCGCTGGTAGACCGGCCACAGGCGGCGGTCGTTGGGATAGAAGCGCTGGTTGGCGGGGTGCAGCTTGATGCCGCCGGCGCCCTCGTCCCGGCGCCGGTCGATCTCGGCGACGAGCTCCTCGTCGCTCATGGACGGGTCGAGGCCGATGAAGGCAGTGAGCTGGGGGTGCTCCCGGGCCATCTCGCAGGTCCACTGGTTGCGGCGCTGGAGGCGGCCTATCATCTGGCGGCGGATGTCGTTCTTGGCTTCCGCGAGCTCGGCGCCAGAGAGGTCGGAGGGCAGCTTGGCGACAGCGGCGTCGAACATCTCCACCACAGGGGTCATATTGACCATCACCGCCTTTTCAATGCCGCCGCGCACCATAAGATCCAGGAGTTCGTCGACGGTGCCGCCGTAGTCCGTGTGGCCGCTGCCCATCATCGCTTGGCGCCCTATCTTGCGGGAGCCGTAGGTGTGGACGTGGGCGTCGATGATGGAGAAGCCGGTCAAATTAGTCTCCGGGGAAGCCCAGGCCCTTCTCTCGCAGGCTGACGAATCCGTTGCGGGCCAGGACGATGTGGTCCAGGACGTCTATGTTCAGCAGGGAGCCCGCCTCCCTGAGCTGGTGGGTCATGGACACGTCGTCAGCGCTGGGCGTGGGGTCGCCCGAGGGGTGGTTGTGGACGACGATAACGGAGGGGCAGCCCTCCCGCACCGCGTCACGGAACAGATCGGATACCCGAATCTGGGTGGTGTTGACGGTGCCTTTGTACACCTCCGGCGCGGCCAGCACCTGGTTCCGCGTGTTGAGGAGGACGACACGCAGGTGCTCCTGCTCCAGCAGGGCCATATCGGCCAGGAGCAGATTTGCGATATCCTGCGGGGAGCGGACGAACGGGCGCTCGTCGGGCTGGGTGGCCAGCAGGCGGCGCCCCAGCTCCAGGGCGGCCAGTATTTGGGTCGCCTTGGCCTCGCCGACGGCATGCTCCGAGGACAGCTCGCCCACGGAGGCTCGGGCCAGGCCGGGCAGGCCGTTGAAGCGGGAGAGCAGGCGCGTGGCCTGGGCGACGACGTTTTCGCCGGCGGCGCCGGTGCGCAGGATGATCGCCAGCAGCTCCGCGTTGGAGAGGGCGGACGCCCCCCACTGGCGCAGCCGCTCCCGCGGGCGCTCGCTCACCGGCAGGTCGCGAATGAGGGGGCGGTACTCTGCCTTGAGGGCGGATTCGCCTGGGCCCGGCGGGCCGCTGGAGCGGGCGAGGCCGCGGCGGGCAGGCATGCGGGCGTCCTTTCGCTGCTTATTCGGGTATGGTGAGGACATCGCCCGGCCGGATAATGTAATCCTCGGATAGCTCGTTGACGGCCATGAGGTCTTCCAGGCTAACCCCGAACGCCTGGGCGATGCCGGTCAGAGTGTCTCCCGATTGCACGGTGTACTCGATTGGCCCCTCCGGCTCGGGCGTCGGCTCCGGTGTGGGCTCGGGCGTCGACTCCGGGGTGGACTCCGAAGGTGGCTTCGGTGTCGGTTCGGGGGTGGGAGTCTCCGTAATGGCGGTAGGGGTCACGGGCTTGGGCGATGCCGGCGGTGAGGGCTCCGGCACGACGATGTCCGATGACTCGCCCGGCAGGCCGGGAGGGCGAATGAGCAACCAGAGGGCCAGCACGCTGCCGAGGAGAAGGGCCAGCAGGGAGGCTCGGAAGAAATTACCTCTGGGCGCGGCGTTAACAGGGCTCAGGCAGTCTGCGCACAGATCATCGCCGTGCTCCCCACAGTAGGCGTTGCCGCACCGGGGACAGCGCTGAGTGGCTTCCTCATCGCAAAGATAACAGTCCATAGCCTGCCCCTATCGGCGGGGGACGATTCCCGCTCTCCCCACGGTCGCATTTTACAGGCTATTTCAGTTCGACGGTAGCGCCCGCTTCCTGAAGCTTCTTCGCCGTCTCTTCGGCATCGGACTTGGCGACCCCTTCTTTGACGTTGGTGGGAGCGGACTCCACCAGGTCCTTGGCCTCCTTGAGCCCAAGAGTGGTGACCTGGCGGACGGCCTTGATCACGTTGATCTTGTTGGCGCCGATATCTTTGAGGTGCACAGTCCACTCCGTCTGTTCCTCTGCCGGCGCGGCCTCGGCAGTGGCGCCGGCCGGGGCAGCAGCGGCGACGGCTACAGGCGCGGCGGCGGTGATTCCGAAATCATCCTCGATGCGCTTGTTCAGGTCTCGCAGCTCCAGCATGGTCATCTCCTTGATGATCTCCATCACCTGGTCGACCCGCTGTCCATCTCCAGAAGACTTGGCCATAGCTTGCTCCTCCTTTTGGGATTATTCCTGTGTTGATTCCAACTGGCGAGCGCGCGCCTCAAGGAGGCTGGGCAGCTCGCTCAGAGCCGATTGCAAGAGTGATGCCAGCTCCCGCAGCGGAGAGTCCAGCAGGCCAACGAAGGCGGCCAGAGGCGCCTGTATGTTGCCCGCCAGCCGGGCGAGCATGACCGGCCTGGGAGGCAGACTCACGAGATCTCGCAGGTCGTCAGGCGAGATCGCCTGGCCATCCATGAAGGCGCCGCGTATGGCGAAGGTCGGCGGCGCCAACCGGGCGTACTCGGTAATCGCCTTGGCGGCCGCGATCGGGTCCTCGTAACCGAGGGCGAGGGCCGTAGGGCCGTCCACGATCTGCATCAGCTCCGGCGTTCCCGTTTCGTCGGCGGCCAGGCGGAGAAGGCGGTTCTTGACAACCTTGACCTCCACGTTGGCACGTCGAAGGTGCCGTCGCATCTCCTCAATCTCTTTCACCCGCAGGCCGCGGAAGTCCGTGCTTACGGTGATGGTGGCCCGTTCTAGGTTCTGTTTGAGCTGTTCGACCAGATCGATCTTCTTCTGGGTCGGCATGTGGCCGCTCCTCTGCGGGCGACCTAAAGGTCGCCCCTACAAAGCGAAAGTCCCTTGCCCAGCGGCAAGGGACGGGGTTCGCAACAGTCGCTCAGGCTGAAGCCTGACCTTCGGTGCTAGGTTCGTCCGGTTTGCCTCGGCGGGCCGGTGGTTTAGGTCGCCTCCCGTGCGACACCCGCTGTCTCGGGCTTATCTGAGATCTAATTATACGTTGGCTTCGGCGCTTAGGGAAAGAGTCGGAAGAACGTCCAGTTTGATGCCCGGACCCATAGTGGTAACGAGGGTGATGGAGCGGATGAACTGGCCCTTGGCCCCGGCCGGCCTTGCGCGAACGATAGCGTCCACAAGGGCGCTCAGGTTCTCCATGAGCGCCTCCTCGGAAAAGCTGGCCTTGCCGACGGGCACGTGTACAAGGGCCGTGCGGTCGGCGCGGAACTCCACGCGGCCCTGCTTGGCTTCGCCGATGGCCTTGGGCAGGTCGTCCGCGTCCACCACGGTGTTGGTGCGGGGGTTGGGCATGAGCCCGCGGGGGCCGAGGATTCGACCCAAGCGGCCGACCTTACCCATCATCTCTCTGGTGGCCAGGGCGACCTCGAACTCCATCCAACCGCCTTCGATCTTCTTGACGAGGTCGTCGGCGCCAACGTAGTCGGCGCCCGCCTCCTCCGCGCTGCGGGCGGCCTCACCCTCGGTGAAGACGAGGACGCGCTGCTCCTTGCCCAGGCCGTGGGGGAGGACGATGGTGCCGCGGAGCTGCTGGTCGGCGTGGCGGGTGTCCAAGCCGGTGCGGATGTGCAGCTCCACCGTCTCATCGAACTTGGCGAAGGCGTTCTCCTTGAGCAGCTTCACCGCTTCCTGCGGCTCGTATGCGCGGTTGTGCCCGATCTTCTCCATGACCGCCCGGTAATTCTTACCCCGTTTGACCATAGCTACCCGGCCACCTCCACCCCCATACTGCGGGCTGTGCCCTCCACCATTCGCATGGCGGCCTCGATGTCGTTGGCGTTGAGATCCTTCATCTTGAGCTCGGCTATCTCGCGCACCTGGTCCCGCGTCATGGTGCCGACCTTCTCACGGATCTGGGTAGGGCTACCCTTCTCCAATCCCAGGGCCTTCTTGATGAGGTCGGACGCCGGGGGCGTCTTGAGAGCGAAGGTAAAGGAGCGGTCCTCGTAGACGATGATCTCCGCGGGGACGATGCTGCCTGTCTGCGCGGATGTTCGCTCGTTGTAGTCCTTGCAGAAGGCCATGATGTTGGCGCCGTGCTGGCCCAGGGCGGGGCCAACGGGCGGCGCCGGCGTGGCCTTACCGGCTTCCAGTTGAAGCCTTATGATTGCGCGGATCTTCTTCGCCATGCGGCTACAGCCTCTCCACCTGGAGGAAGTCCAGCTCTACCGGCGTCTCGCGTCCGAAGAAGGCGACCATGACCCGTACTTTGCCCTTCTCTACGTTAATCTCGTCGACGGTGCCTACGAAGTCGACGAAGGGGCCGTCGATGACGTGTACGCTCTGGCCCAACTGGAAGCCGATCTTGATGCGGGGCTCCTCGGCGCGCATCTGGCGGAGGATGCCGCGCACCTCGGTCTCTTCCAGCGGCGTAGGTGTGGCGCCGGAACCCACGAAACCGGTCACTCCCGGTGTGTTGCGGACCACGGTCCAGGCATTGCTGGAGCGGGCTTTCTCCTGGGCCGACGCGCCGAGGTCTTCCTGGCGCATCTCGATCATCTGCACAAGCACGTAGCCCGGGAATATCTTGCGCGGAACGGTGCGGCGAAGTCCGTCGCGGATCTCTATCTCATCGACGGAGGGGACGACTACGTGGAAGATGAGGTCCTCCGCATCCATGGACCTGATACGGTGCTCCAGATTGGTGCGGGCCTTATCCTCGTAGCCGGAGTAGGTGTGAACGACGTACCAGGCGCGGCCCGCCTGGAACATCTCGTCGTCCGAGATGGTAGGGTGTTTCTGAGACCCCTCCTCCGCTTCCGGCTGGACTGCTGCCGCCTCCTCCGTGGGAACCTCTCGTTCCGCGGTCTCGGCGCTCTTCCTCTTTCTAGCCAACTCCACCACCTCTAACGCAGAAGCGAATTGTCGATTAGCCATCCGAAGCCGATGTCGATACCGCCGAGAATGGCGCCCACGATGATGGCGACAACCACGACAACGACTGTGAGGTGCACTGTGTCCTGACGGCTGGGCCAGACGACCTTGCGCAGCTCGTTGATTATGTCCATGAGGAAGCGCGGCCGCCAGGAAGCCGCGGCGGCCAGTCCGGAGCGGCCCTCAGCGCGGGGTGCGGCGCGGGCGGCGGTGGTGCGGCGCAGGGGGCGCGCCGACGCCATGCCACGGGCTTTCTTCCCCTGCTTGGAGGGCGGATGACGCCTGAGGGCGCGGCTCATCGCACCTCCCTGTGCAGGCGGTGGCCGCGGCAGCGGGGGCAGAATTTCCGCAGCTCCATGCGATCAGGGTCGTTGCGGCGGTTCTTGGTGGTGACTTTATTGCGCTGCCTGCACTCAGTGCAGGCCATCTCCACCACCACTCGGTCCTCTTTCCTGGCCACGGCTCAGAATCGCCTTACTCTAGCACCTTGGTGAGCACGCCGGCGCCCACTGTTCGGCCGCCCTCGCGAATGGCGAAGCGGACGCCCTCCTCCAGAGCCACCGGCTGGATGAGCTGCACGTTCATCTTAATGTTGTCACCGGGCATCACCATCTCAACGCCCTCGGGCAGGGCAACGTCCCCGGTCACATCTGTGGTGCGGATGTAGAACTGCGGCCGGTAGCCGTTGAAGAATGGAGTGTGCCGTCCGCCTTCCTCCTTGGCAAGCACGTAGACCTCGCCCTCGAACTTGGTATGCGGATTGATTGATCCGGGCTTGGCCAGCACCTGGCCACGCTCCACATCCTCGCGCTCAATGCCGCGCAGCAGGCAGCCCACGTTGTCACCGGGGTCTCCAGAGTCAAGGGTCTTGCGGAACATCTCCACGCCGGTGCACACGGTCTTGCGGGTGTCCGTGAAGCCGACGATCTCCACATCTTCGCCGGGCTTGATGATGCCTCGCTCTATGCGGCCCGTCACCACCGTGCCGCGGCCTTTGATGCCGAATACGTCCTCAATTGGCATGAGGAAGGGCATGTCGCGGGGCCGGGTGGGCTCGGGGATGTAGTCGTCGATGGCCTTCAACAGTTCGTGGATCGACTCGTATTCGGGCGCGTCCGGGTCCGCGCTCTCGCTTTCCAGCGCTTTCAGAGCGCTTCCCCGAACGATGGGGATGTCGTCGCCGGGGAAGCCGTACTTGCTAAGGAGTTCACGCACCTCCAGCTCGACGAGGTCCAGGAGGTCCTTGTCCGCTTCATCAACCATGTCCACCTTGTTGAGGTATACGACCATAGCGGGAACTTCAACCTGTCGGGCCAGGAGGACATGCTCACGGGTCTGGGGCATCGCCCCGTCATTGGCGGCAACGACGAGTATGGCGCCGTCCATCTGAGCGGCGCCGGTGATCATGTTCTTGATGTAGTCCGCATGCCCCGGACAGTCGATGTGGGCGTAGTGGCGCTTCTCGGTCTCGTACTCCACGTGGGCGATGGCGATGGTGATGCCACGCTCTCGCTCCTCAGGCGCCTTGTCGATGCTGAAGAAGTCGCGGTACTCCGCCAGCTTCTTATAGGCCAGCACTTTGGTCATGGCGGCGGTCAGCGTGGTCTTGCCGTGGTCGATGTGGCCGATGGTGCCTACGTTGATGTGCGGCTTGGTGCGCACGAACTTTTGTTTGGCCATCCGGAGGTTCCTCCTGTTTTCTCAGTTGGGGCTAGCACTCAGGCCATCCCTGGCCCACGCCTATCATATCCTTTCCTGGTCTCAGCCGCTCCTGGCGGCCGATTTTCCATCGCTGTGCGGGCGGGTCTGCCGGGCCTCCTCTTCGCGCTCGCGCGCTATGGCCCAGACCAGATCCGCAACGGTGTACGGGTACACCTTGGTCTCCTCCTTGTGTTGTCCTTTATCGCATATTCCCCTAGTGGAGCCCACGACCGGACTCGAACCGGTGACCCCGTTCTTACCAAGAACGTGCTCTACCTGCTGAGCTACGTGGGCCTGTCCGTAACGGTGGCTGGGAGTCTTGTCCTTGGCCCCCGGCCCGGTTCCTCCTCAAAACTTGACTCTGGCGTCTGGTGGCGGGGGCAGGATTCGAACCTGCGTAGCCCTTCAGGGCGCCGAGTTTACAGCCCGGTGGTTTTAACCACTCACCCACCCCGCCGTTGTACCTGATTGGTCGCTGGAGGCCAGAGCTGGGCCTGTCTTTCCTCCTGGACCCGCTCCTGGGCTCCTACGTCAATATCCGACCTGCCGTTGCTGGAGCCGAAGGGGGGAATCGAACCCCCAACCTAGCGATTACAAATCGCTTGCGCTACCATTGCGCCACTTCGGCCCGCGCCGATTAGGACGCCTAAAATTCAAGGTTCGCCCCATGGGGCGACACCACCCGTAGTATAGGTGCCTCCTTTCGGAAAAGTCAAGGAAATTCGCGCTATCTGCACCGGCTCAGCCCCTCGTACGCCACCGGGTGCCGGCGGCTCCGTCCTCCAGGATCACGCCTATCTCGGCGAGGCGCACCCGCAGCTTGTCCGAGAGCTCGTACTGCTTGGCGCAGCGCAGGTCTTCGCGAAGCTCAACCAGCAGCTCTATGAAGGGTTCTGCGCCGGCTCTATCGACCCGTTGTGGTTCCACCAGGGTCAGGCCCAAGACGCCGGCCATCTCCCGAGCGGCGGCCTGGGCCTCGTCGGCGCTGCGGCCCTCATCGCGTGCACGGTTGATCTCTCGCGCCAGGTCGAACAGGGAGGCCAGGGCGCCGGCGGTGTTGAGGTCATCGTCCATGGCGTCGAGGAAGCGCTGCTTGAACGGCGCCGCGTCCACCGGGGGGTCCGCGTCCCCGGCGGCGGTGTTCACCGCTATACGCAGGCGCTCCGCGCCCCGCTTGGCCGATTCCAGGCTCTCTTCCGAGAAGGTGATAGGGCTGCGATAGTGCGAGTTCAGGACGAACATGCGTAGGCCGTCGCCCCCGTATCGCTGGACCACCTCGTTGATGGGCACCAGGTTCCCCAGGTGCCGCGTCATCTTCTCCTCGCTCTCGGCCAGCCGCATAAGGCCGTTGTGCACCCAAAAGCGGACGAATGGCTTCTGGTCATCGCTGTAGCTTTCGCTCTGAGCCACCTCGTTTTCGTGGTGGGGGAAGATCAGGTCCTGGCCGCCGCCGTGGATGTCTATGGGGTGGCCGAGGTACTTTAGGGACATGGCGGAGCACTCTATGTGCCAGCCGGGACGCCCCTTGCCCCAGGGGCTGTCCCAGGCCGGCTCGCCCGGCTTGGAAGCTTTCCAGAGGGTGAAGTCTCCCGGGTGTTCCTTGTTCTCGCCCGGCTCTATGCGGGCGCCGGCAAGCATGGAGTCCAGGTCGCGGGCGGAGAGCTTCCCGTAGCCCGTTCTGGTCTGCACCCGGAAGTAGACGTCACCGTTGGCCTGGTAGGCGTGACCGTTCTCGATGAGGCGCTGCACCATCTCGATGATGGTGGGGATCTCGTGGGTGGCGCGGGGGTAGACGTGGGCCTTGAGGATGTTCAAGGGCGCCATATCACGAAAGAACTGCTCGACATGCTGTTCGGACAACTCCTCGATGGAGACGCCCTGCGCCTGGGCGCGGTTGATGATGTTGTCCTCGATATCGGTGAAGTTCTGGACGTGGCGGACCTCGAACCCGCAGTATTCCAAGTAACGGCGGAGGACATCGAAAACGATGTAGCTCATAGCGTGGCCGACGTGACAGGGAGCGTAGAGGTTCGGCCCGCAGACGTACATCTTCACTACGTCCCCGGTGGGGGTGAACTCCTCTGCGCGTCGGCTCATCGTGTTGTACAGCTTCACCGTTCTATTCATCCTCCGTCTGCGATGGGACAGGCTTCTTGGGGCTCTCCAGTTCGGCGATGCGCTGCTCAAGCTGCTCAATGCGGCCCTCCAGCCTCTGGATCACGTCCCACTCCGGGTCAGGCAGCCTGAGCACGGTCTCGTCGCCGGGGTCGGCGTAGGCGACTATGTGGCCGGGGACGCCTACGACGGTGGCGTTGGCGGGCACGTTGGTCACGACCACCGAGCCGGCGCCGATCTTGGCGCCATCGCCGATCGTGACGGCGCCGATTATCTTGGACCCGGCGCCCACGACCACGCGGTTGCCCAGGGTGGGATGGCGCTTGGCGCGCTTGGTGCTGGTCCCGCCCAGGGTCACGCCCTGGTACAGGTGGCAGTCGTCGCCGATGATAGCGGTCTCTCCGATTACAACGCCCATCCCATGGTCGATGAACAGCCCCTCGCCGATCTGGGCGCCGGGGTGGATCTCGATGCCGATGACGGTGCGGCCCAGGTGGGAGAGAAAGCGGGCGATCAGCCGCAGGCGGTGGGTGTGTAGGGTGTGGGCAAGGCGGTGAAGCTGCCTGGCGTGAAAGCCTGGGTAGGCAAGGATCACTTCCAGCGTGGACGTGGCTGCGGGGTCGCGTTCCCTCGCCGCCTGAATGTCCCGTCTAATGCTGTGTAAGAGCCCCATCGGCCGTCCTTCCCTTCTCGGTATGGGTGTAAATACCCGCTGCTGCCGGCCCCGATCCGCCAGAGGCGGACGGCGGGGCCCCGCTACAGGCGCAGCGCAGGGCGGCGCTGGGGCGGAGGCCTGGCCCCTGTCTGAAGGACGATCGTTTGTCATTTTGCCGTTTGTTCATCGCTATTCTTCGCTGAGCAGGGCCACGGCGATGGCGGCGATGCCTTCGCCCCGGCCTACTGCGCCGATCCCCTCGTTGGTGGTGGCTTTTACGTTGACCCGGGCCGCGTCCAGGCCCAGCGCCTCGCCTATCGCCTGCCGCATCCGCGGCAGGTGCGGTCCCAACTTCGGCCGCTCGGCGATGACCGTGGCGTCCACGCTCTCCGGACGGTGGCCGCTCTCCCGAATCGCCGCTGCCACCTCGGCCAGGAGCCGGCGGCTGTCGGCGCCGGCGTAGGCGGGATCGTCTGGGGGATAGCGCTGGCCGATGTCCCCCAGGCTGGCGGCGCCGAGAAGGGCGTCAATGATGGCGTGGAGGAGGACGTCGGCATCGCTATGGCCGCCGAGGCCGGTCTCGCCCCGCAGCGTCACGCCTCCCAGGACGAGGGGTCTGCCCTCCTGGAAGCGGTGTATATCATAGCCGATGCCGATGCGCATGTCGAACCTATGGGCTGTCTATCGCTTAGAGGTCGGGCGTGTGCAGTCGTCGACGTAGCGTCTGGGATGGGTCTCCCGCACATTGAACCGCTGCATTTTCGTGGCTTCTGCCAGAACCGCCGCGTCCTTCGTCACGTGGTAGTTAGCACCCGCATCGATAGCCAGCTGCATGTGAAACCGGTCCTCCAGCGGCCCAAATTCAATTCGGACTCGCGGGTCATCGTACTTTTGCATCAATTCTATCGGGAACATTTGTAATAGCAACTTGTCGATAACGGCGTACATTTGCTGGTCGCCTTTGCACAATACTCCACGGTATTCTTTCAGAAGCCTGTTACAGACAAGCAGGAAGTGACGATGACACCTGACTGCATTAACGGCCGCAGAGCAACTCACATCCTTGGCACAGATATGGTCTACTACGACATTCGTATCGAGGACGACCTTCATCCGCCTGCCTCACCGATTGAACGAACCCAGTCTTCAAACAGGTAATCGTCCACTTCTGAAAAGGAAGGAATCCAGCCATCGATCCGTCCAGAATTATCCATAGGCAGGCGATTAACTTTGGTCCCATATCTTGTCTTCTCGCAGTTCAAGACGGCCACCTGACCAGGGGGAATCAGGCCTGCGCGCACCTGTTTGCATATTCCAAGCAAGAGGTAGTGACTATGGGTACTGACCACGAGCTGAACGCCCCGGCTCGCCGCACGTGCCAAGTACTCGCCAGCGGCCACTTGAGCGAGCGGATGTAGGCTGATTTCGGGCTCCTCGGTTAGGAGGATCCTATCTTTGTCCGATGCCAGCGAGTGTACGAGTATGGGAAAGAACTGGCGGGTTCCTAGACTTGCGAGATGAAACGGTAACCTTACCCCCCGAGGTCCAATGGCAGCGTCGACAAAGTGCATATCTTCAGGATCCTCTATTAGCCTACTCCAATCCACCCCGAACAGCTCCCGGCCCATCTTCACCAATTCATCGGACTTGGATCCGTTCCGGCCGATCTGCTTCAGTGCAAGTACGAGCTGTTTCCCGACGAGCAAGTCTTGCTCCTCCACTTCCATTGACTGAGTGTCGATGTCGGGCCGGATCAGCCTATCCGTCGAAATGAATCTTATTCGAGCGACAGTCTCAACTAGGCTACGGGCACCTCCCTTGCGGGTGGGTGAGCTTGTAAGACCTACGTAAGGCCTCTTGCGTTCTGGCGACCAGTCTAGCTTGACCGTGCCCAGATCCCTTGAGGCAAAGTCAGCGCGTGGAAAGGTGCCAAGCGATAGCCGTACCAAAACTAACGGATAGCGCGTGAAGG
>MGNZ01000036.1:13027-13166 GCA_001795235.1 Chloroflexi bacterium RBG_16_64_32
TGACTGTCTGATCTTCGGGAATGTCACCTTGTTTCGCACTCAAGACATCTCGGCTCACCAACGAAGCGAGGAAGATCGACCTGATAACGTTGGATTTCCCGGAGCCGTTTGGCCCAACAAGTAACGTCAGGGGTGCCAA
>MGNZ01000036.1:13179-20611 GCA_001795235.1 Chloroflexi bacterium RBG_16_64_32
CCCGCAGCGTCACGCCTCCCAGGACGAGGGGTCTGCCCTCCTGGAAGCGGTGTATATCATAGCCGATGCCGATGCGCATGTCGATCTTCAACGTCTCACGGGTCATGGCTGACCGATGCCGCCGCTTCCTGCAGCAGCGCTTCGGCCAGGCGCAGATCCTCCACGGTTGTCACCTTGATGTTGAAGGGTGAGCCCGGGTAGAGCTTGACAGGCAGGCCCAGCGCCTCCAGCATGGCGGCGTCGTCCGTGAAGCCTGCCCTGTCGCCAGACCCGCCCAGCCCGGCCCCGCCGGGCGACCGTGGCGGGAGCGCAGTCGAAGGGTCGGCGGTGACCTCGCGATGGGCCCTCAGAAGGAGATCGTAGCGGAAGACCTGCGGGGTCTGGGCGGCCCATAGACGGCTGCGGTCCACGGTGTGGTCCACCGTGCCGTCCTGGCCGGCCATCTTGATGGTGTCGGCGATGGGGATGGCGGGAACGGCGGCGCCGGTCTCTTGAGCGGCGTCCAGCCCTCTGGATATGACGGGCTCGACGAGGAGGCGGGCGCCATCGTGCACCAGCACCCAGTCGCCAGCCGCCGAACCAGGGGGCTCCAGCGCCTCCAGGCCCAGGCGGACGGAATCCTGGCGGCGTGGACCGCCGCGGCAGACCGCGGATACCTTGTCGATGCCGTATTCGGCCACCAGGTCGCGGCCGCGCTGGAGGTTGGCGGAGGAGATGACGAGCACAATACGGTCGACGTGGCGACAATCCTGGAGCCGCCCGAGGACGTGAGCCAGGAGCGGTCGCCCGGCCAGGTGGGCGAACAGCTTGTCGAGAGCCTGCCCTGAGCCTGTCGAAGGGCCGCCCATGCGGGCGCTGCCGCCGGCGGCCGCGACGATAGCGCCGATCCCCACCCCTCCCGGCCCCGGGGAAGAAGGAAGAAGGCCGGAGGAAAGCCCCTTCCCCCTTCCTCCTTCCTTCATCCGTCTCTCTTCCACTAGGTGCCCTTGGGCTGGGCGAAGATCATCCGTCCGGCCACGGTCTGGAGGACGCGGGTAACGGTAACGTCCAACTCCTCGTTGAGATAGCGGCGGCCCCCGTCGACGACCACCATGGTTCCGTCATCAAGGAAACCCACTCCCTGACCGATCTCCTTCCCCTCCTGGATGATCCGCACCTCCATCTCCTCGCCGGGGAGAATGGTGACCTTCACGGCGTTGGCCAGATCATTGATGTTGAGCACCCGCACGTTCTCCAGCTCGGCGATGCGGTTCAGGTTGAAGTCGTTGGTCAGGATGGGCGCGTTCAGCTTGCTGGCCAGCCGGATGAGCTTCGCGTCCACGTCGCGGGTGTCCGCGAAGTCGTCATCGGCGATTCGCACCTCAACGGGCGCCTCCTTCTGCAGGCGGCTGAGCACGTCCAGTCCACGGCGGCCCCGATTGCGGCGCAGCGTCTCCGGTGAGTCGGCGATGTGCCGGAGCTCGTCGAGAACGAAGCGGGGCACCACGAAGGACCCCTGCAGGAAGCCGGTCATCGCCACGTCGGCGATGCGGCCGTCGATTATGGAGCTGGTATCGACGACGATCTCGCGGGCGGAACCGTCGCCGGCTCTGGGCGCGCCCGGCAGGTACCGCGAGAGGAAGTCAGCGAACTCCTCCTCGCGGGTTACCATCACGGCCACGCCCGTTATCCCCAGAAGAAAGCTGACGACGAAGGGGGCCACCCAGCCGCCGGCGCCCGGAAAGGTGAGGAGGAAGGGGGTAGCGAGGGCGCCCAAGAGAAATCCGGTCATCAGGCCGAAGGTCCCCAGAACCAATTGCAGGGGCGGGATGGTCCTGGACCACTCCTGAAGCTTCTGGAGGGGGACCATGATGACATATGGGGCCGCTAGCGTGCCGAAGAGGGTGAAGCCGATGGGAGTCAGCGCCACAAACAGCACGCGTGTCAGCCCGCTGTCGCCCTCGGCCAGGGCTAGACCCGAGTAAAGGCCGAGGAAGCCGAAGAAGATCGCGCCCAGCACCCGGACGACGACGGTCAGTCTTTCGATCATCGGATAATTGCTCCCCACACCGCCTCAGGGGCCACGTCTCTCCCTGACTGATATACGCCTCAGTGTGCGTTGCCGCAAGGCGAAGCTCAGTCTGGCAGGAGTATACTGCGGCCCCAATAGGCTGTCAAAGTGAGCAGTTCACCCGACGAGGCGGACGATCACGTCGACCCCCAAACCGCCGATCGCCGCCAGGTAGGTGTCCTTGATGACCTTTCCGCTCAGCACGGCCAGGAAGAAACGCCGGATAGGCATCCTCACCGCTCCCGCCGCTACGCCGGCCAGGTCGAACAGCGGGTTGGGGAAGATGGAGAGCAGAAACATGCTCAACATGCCGTGGCGCTCCATCCACCTATGGATGCGCTCGTACTCCGGCCGGTTTTCGAAGACGATGCGGCCCCCGTATCCGGCGGCGTAGCCGCTGAACTCGCCCAGCGCCTCTCCCAGGCCGGCGATGAGGCCCACCCATATGAAGGCAGGCACTCCCAGGAGGTCGTCGAGGAGGGCGCCGCCGCCGAAGACGCTGGCCACGGCGGGGGAGGGCAGGAGGATGGAGGCGCTGCCCACCACGTTGATGAGGAACACGCCGGCGTAGCCCCATGACTTGAGATTGCTCGTGTCGGCTCCGAAATAGAAGAACGCCAAGGCAAAGACAGTCATGAGGAGGGAAACGCCGATCAGGAGGGTGTACTCCAGCCGCCAGGCGAAACGGCCCTGTTCCGATGGCGTGCGCTCCTGGTCGCGACGGGTCATGATCCGGACGCCTTCCCGCGTAGCCATAGCTCTAGACGAAAAAAGGGGCGGGAGGCCTGGCCTCTCGCCCCTGGGTGTAAGGTCTGAACCTAGCCTCTCCCTCTACGCCTGCGAGGTTAGCTGACGGGTTCGGCCGAAGGAGCTGGCCTACTCGCCTGAGGCGAGATTCACCCCACGGCCCGCATTCGCGGGTGGGTCCCCCGCTCCGCCGAAGGGCGGATTAGGCGTTTGTGTGAGTATGTGGTTGTGTTGAAGCTAGCAGAGCAGCTTCATCTATGTCAACGCGTGCCTGTGACGAAGGTTACGGGCGTTTGGGCGGAGCAGTCTTGGGAAAGGCGTGCAAGGGGTATTGACAGCAGCGAGGGCGGGTGATATATGTAAAAGGAACGTTCGTTTTTGAAAACGAACGTTCCTTCGCTAGCCAAGGAGCGGTCATGCCAAAAGTCACCGAGGCGCACCTGGAAGCCCGCCGCCAGCAGATCCTGGACGCCGCCTGGGCCTGCTTCGCCCGCAAGGGGTACCACCAGACGACAATGCAGGACATCTGCCGGGAGAGCGACCTCAGCCCGGGCGCCATCTACCGCTACTTCGCCAGCAAGCACGCGATCCTGCGGGCCATTGGGGATCGCTATCAGCAGGTAGGTCGCGCCGTCGTAGAAGAAGCGCGAGCGCAGGCTGAAGGGCCGCTGGACACCCTTCAGCTCCTGGGCCAGACCATGTGGCTGGCGTTCTTTGATGACCCGATGTCTGAGACGACCACGCGGGTGGACATCGAGATCTGGCCGGAAGTCATCCGCAACAGGACATTGCTGGAAAACCGCCGTAAGGACCTGAACTTCTGGCGAACGCTGGTGACCCAGCTCCTCATCGAGGCCCAGGAACAGGGACAGCTGAAAACGGAAGTAGACCCGGGCGCTCTGGCCAGCCTGTTCATCTGCGCACATGAGGGGTTGCGCCACTTCAGACTGGTCGACCCCGACGGGTTCCAGCCGGAGCGGCTGTTTGAGGCGATGGTAGCGTTGATGTCTGAAGGGGTGGCGATTGACGTCGACGAGATCGGATCAAAGGCGAGGGCGGAGAGGCCGCCCCTGAGGCCGCCCCTTAGCACGCCCCCGCCGCGGCGGCGCCGGGCCGGCAACAAGGAGGCCGCAGATGTACGCTTACCCATTTGAGGAGCTGGCTTGGGCGGCCGCGCATGAGCGGGCGGAGGTGACTCGCCAGACGCGGCCCCACATCGAAGACCGCCCAAAAATCGCTCCAACTGTGACGCAGGTCACAGTTTTCTCCGCCAGCCGTTGCTAATAAGAAGAGCGTGCAGGAGGAGGCTGAGGTGTCCCGTGTTCGTGAACATGTAGCCTCACCGGCGGCCGGGTGGACGGACGAACCTGGTCGGGAGGTCGTTCTCAGTGTGGAAGGGCTGACCAAGCGCTATGGCAGCCTTGTGGCTGTAGACGCTATTTCGCTCGATGTCCGGCGCGGCGAGACGTTCGGGATGCTGGGCCCAAACGGCGCCGGCAAGACCACCACCCTGGAGATGATCGAGGGGCTCCGAAAGCCAGACTCGGGGCGGATCACTCTATTGGGCCTGGACGCCGTGCGGCAGCGTCGGGCGGTGCAAGAGCGTATCGGTGTCCAGCTCCAGTCGCAGGCGCTGTGGCCGGACCTGACCGTCGATGAGACGTTGAGGACGTTCCGGGCGCTGTTCCGGCGGAAGGTTTCGCTGGAGGAGCTGCTCGGGCGCTTTGCCCTGGCGGACAAGCGGCGGTCGCTGGTAAAGAATCTGTCTGGAGGGCAGCGGCAACGATTGTCCGTGGCAACGGCGCTTGTGAACGACCCGGAGGTCGTGTTCCTGGACGAGCCGACGACCGGGCTCGACCCCCAGGCGCGTCACAGCTTCTGGGACCTCGTTCGCGACATGCGGCGCCAGGAAAAGACGGTGATGGTGACCACCCACTACATGGAGGAAGCGGAGGCGCTGTGCGATCGTGTGGCGATCATGGACCATGGCCGGATCATGGCGCTGGACACACCGCGGCAACTGGTCCGCGGCCTGGCCTTCGATAACACCGTGGAGTGCAGCTTCGCGGAGCCGGTGGATAGAGAGCGGCTGATGGCCCTGCCGGAGGTGCGGGACGCGCGCAGCGAGGATGGGACTCATTTCCTGTTCACCAACGACGTGTCCGCCACTCTGGCCGGCCTCATGGGGATTACGGATGACAGCGGCCAGCGTGTGCAGGGCCTCCAGGTGCGTACAGCTACCCTGGAGGACGTGTTCATCTCCCTGACCGGGCGGAGGCTGAGGGACTAGCGATGGGCGCTGGGGCCTTCATTCAGCTCGTGGTGACGCAGGCGACGATGCTCCGGCGCAACGTCGGGTTCTGGCTCAGCAGCATCATCATGGCTGCACTCTCGATGGCTGTCTTCGGCTGGCTGTTCAATCCGGACACGCAGCCCTTTGACCTGGCGCTGGTTGATGAAGACCGGACGGAGGCCTCCCAGTCGCTCATGCAGGCCTTCGACGGCCTGGAGAACGTGGAGCTGAAGCGGGGGTCGCAGGAAGACGAGCTGGAGTCCCTGGAGGGCGGCGACCGGGGAGCGGTGGTGATCGTGCCTTCGGGGTTCGGGGCTGATCTGGGCGAGGGCGCCGCTTCGCTCGTGGTCTACTACGATAACTCCAACCCCATACGCATCGGCTACGTCACCAGCACCGTGGATGCGGTAGTGGACAACTACAACGCAAGCGTTGTGGGGCAGACCAACGCGGTGACGGTGGACAAGCAGGCGGTGGATACGGATAACGTGCGCTTCATTGACTTCCTGACGCCGGGGATGGTGGGGATGATGATAATGTGGGTGAACCTGGGGGTGGGCTTCCTCCTGGTCACCTGGCGGGAGCAGGGGATCCTGCGGCGCCTGGGGGTGACCCCCTTACGGCCCGGCAGCCTCATCGCCAGCCAGGCGGTCTCGTTCGCCCTCATCTCGCTGACGCAGACGGTCATCATCCTCGGCATGGGCCGCCTCGTCTTCGATGTCGAGGTCGCGGGCAGCTATCTCTGGCTGGCGCTGACGGTCTTGCTAGGCGTGCTGGCGATGCTGTCCGTCGGCTACGTCATCGCCAGCCTGCTGAAGAGCGTCACCTCGGTTAATGCGGTGATAAACCTGGTGGCCTTCCCGATGATCTTCCTGGGGGGCTCGTACTTCCCCCTGGACACGCCGCCGGTACTGAACCCGCTGGTCAACGCGATCCCCCTCACCCACCTGAACGACGCCCTGCGCGAGGTGGTGAACCACTCCGGCGGACTGGGCGATCTGTGGCTGAGCTGGACGGTGCTTGCGGCCTGGATCGTCGGCGGGTTCGTCCTTTCCATGCGCCTGTTCCGCTGGCAGTAGCGTGACCTTGACCGACCCATTCGTCGCTGCTATCGTCGCGTGTGGGGAGCGGCGAGGGCTGGGAATTGGCGCGAGGCAGTAAGAGACACAAGAGATCCAGCCGGCGAAGTGGCCGCCGGGCGCGCGTTTGGTCCTATCTGATTGCAATCGGTGCGGCCGCGGTGGTGGTGGCGGCCCTGATCGTCGCGGGTGTATTTAGCCGTGGGGGTGACGGGGACGAGAGTGGCGGGCCCGTCGTCCTGCCCAGCCCCCGACCAGCGGACGTACCGCGTGATGGGCACGTGCTGGGCAGCGCCGGCGCCCCGGTGACTGTCATAGAATACTCGGACTTCCAGTGACCGTTCTGCCGCATGGTCGCCGTGAGCGTCCTCCCGCCCATCGAGGAAGAATTCGTCTCCGCCGGTCAAGTGAAGGTGCAGGTGCGCCCCGTCGCCATCCTGGGTGAGGAGTCGGAGCTGGCAGCGCAGGCGGCCGAGTGCGCCAACGATCAAGGGCAGTTCTTCGAGTTTCACGACACGCTATTCCTCAACCAGGGCAAAGAACACAGCGGGGCGTTTTCGCGCCAGAACCTCAAACGCTTCGCCCAGGCGCTGGCGCTTGACGCGGCTTCGTTCGACTCCTGCCTGGACTCGGGCAAGTACGCCTCTCTGGTTCGGGCGGGAGGGCAGGGTATCAGCAAGGTGCCTACCATTATGATCAACGGTAAGGAAGTGGACAGCACCGTGGAGGCGATGAGGTCAGCGATCAAGGAGGAGCTGGCCACGGCACCGTGAGCGCCGGAACGGCGGGAACCCTGTCCGATAGGCTGCCGTGGATCGGGCTGGCGCTCCTGGGACTGCCCGGTGGAGCGGTGGCGGCGTACCTGACGTATGCGCACTGGGCGGACCGGCCCACCGTGTGCGGCGGCATCGGCGAGTGCGAACTGGTGCAGACCAGCGAGTACTCGGAGATCGCCGGCGTGCCCGTCGCGTTCCTTGGCCTGCTCTATTTCCTGGCGATCTCGCTGCTAGCCTTGGCCCGGATCAGGCGGATCCCCGCGGCGCTGGAGTGGGCGCAGCCGGCGGCTTTGTCGATGTCCCTGGCGGGAACAGCGTTCATCGCCTACCTCACGTACGTGGAGCTATTCGTTCTGGACGCGATCTGCGTATGGTGCGTCAGTCTGGCCGCTCTCACCGTTGCCAGCCTTGGCCTCGCGGTCTGGGGGTCATTCTCCGGAGGAGAGGAGTAGGTCCGCGGTCGGCCGGCTGCGGATGACCGGCTCCG
>MGNZ01000036.1:20638-40207 GCA_001795235.1 Chloroflexi bacterium RBG_16_64_32
CTCCTGGGTTCCGTCGCGGAGGATGACGGTGCTCTCGCCGAAGCTGCGGAGGTCGGGCGCGATAGCGTGGCGGTGGGCTCTGCTCCCCCGCCGCAGGCCGCTACGGCCAGCGCCAGTAGCAGGAGAGGGGCGACTAGGATCGCCGCCCGGCGCACGTCAAGGGTAGATGCCCCGCAGGCGCGTGGCCTCCTCGACGCGGGAGACGGCCAGCAGCATAGCGGCTTCCCGCAGCGATAGGTTCTGCGATTGAGCAAGGGCACAGACTTCCCGGTAGGCGCGCGTGATCACCCGCTGCAGCCGTTCGCGGACCTCCTCCTCTTCCCAGAAGAAGAACTGCAGGTCCTGCACCCACTCGAAATAGGATACGATGACCCCGCCGGTGTTGGCCAGTATGTCTGGCACAACCAGCACCCGCTTTTCGGCGAGGACGGCGTCACCGTCCGGGGTGGTGGGTCCGTTTGCCCCTTCTACGATGATCTTGGCCTGGACGTGTCGAGCGGTTTGAGCCGTGATCTGCCCCTCCAGGGCGGCGGGCACAAGGAAGTCCACAGGTAGGGAGAACAGCTCCTCTCCGAGCAGGCAGTCGCCGCCACCCATATCGCTCAGGCTGCCACCCGCATTCTTCTGTTCCCGCAGGGCTTGGACGTCCAGCCCTCTACCGTTGTAGAGGCATCCGCTGGAGTCGGAGACAGCGATGACCCGCGCTCCTTCGCCGGCAAGGAGCGCGGCGGCCGCGCCGCCGACGTTGCCAAACCCTTGCACCGCGATGGTCGCCCCGTCCAGGGGGATGCTGCGATCACGGGCGAGTTCCTGGATCACGTAGAGGATTCCGCGGCCGGTGGCCTCCTTGCGGCCCAGGGTGCCGCCCACGCTGACCGGTTTGCCTGTGACCACCCCCGCCTCCGTGTAGCCCCGGTGCATGCTGACGGTGTCCATGATCCAGGCCATGATACGCTCGTCCGTACCCATGTCTGGGGCTGGGATGTCCTGGCTGGGGCCGAGGAGGATACTAATCTCCGTGGTGTAGCGGCGGGTGAGGTTCTCCAGCTCCGTCTGGGACAGCGCCTTGGGGTCCACAATGACGCCGCCCTTGGCTCCTCCGTAGGGCAGGTTAACTACGGCGCTCTTCCAGGTCATCCACATGGCCAGGGCGCGTACCTCGTCCAGGGAGACGGCGGGGTGGTAGCGGATGCCGCCCTTGGCCGGGCCGCGGGCCAGGTTGTGATGAACGCGGTAGCCAGTGAACACCTTCGTGGAGCCCCCGTCCATCTGGACGGGGAAGTTGGTGGCCAGTTCCCGCTTGCAGGTGGCCAGCACTTGGCGGAGGCCGGGATCAAGATTCAGCCGGTCCGCCGCCGCCCCAAACTGGGCGATAGCGGCGTCCAGCGGGTTGGCCACGGGCCCAGCCCTTGTCTTGGAGATGGCCACCGATGTCACCGAGCCTTCGCCGGTTGCGGTCCCGGGTTCTTAGTCTCAGCTCCGCCCTGCTGATCCGTGGCGGGTCCGCCTACTCTTCTTCCCGACCTTCCGGCTCGGACTGCGCCCCGCCCTCGACAGCGACAGCCACCTCGCTGGGCTCGGCTTCCTCTTTTTCCTTCGCCGCTGGGCGCTCAGGCGGTGTGCTCGCCTCCTCCCCGGGGCCCATGGCAGCGGGCCCTTGACCGTCGCCCCCAAGGAGCTCTGGGGGTAGACGGAGCTCAATGACCTTGGGGGGCTCCGGAAGC
Organism: Chloroflexi bacterium RBG_16_64_32; assembly: GCA_001795235.1. Taxonomy (GTDB): domain Bacteria; phylum Chloroflexota; class Dehalococcoidia; order SM23-28-2; family RBG-16-64-32; genus RBG-16-64-32. The sequence goes on from MGNZ01000036.1 coordinate 22,363, forward strand.
GAGATGGCAGCTCGGGCCGGTATGAGCTTACCAATAATGACGTTCTCCTTGAGGCCAAGGAGGTGGTCGATGTCGCCGTTGATGGAGGCCTCCGTGAGGACGCGGGTGGTCTCCTGGAAGGAGGCGGCGGCGAGGAAGCTCTCCGTGTTGAGTGAGGCCTTAGTGACGCCCAGGAGTATGGGCTGGGCGGTGGCAGGCTCGCCGCCTTCCGCCAGGGCCTTGGCGTTGATGGCCTCGAACCGGAAGCGGTCCACGAGCTCCCCCGGCAGGAGTGCGGAGTCCCCTGGGGAGTCAACGCGCACCCGCCGCAGCATCTGTCGAACGATCACTTCGATGTGCTTATCGTTGATCGTCACGCCCTGCGAGCGGTACACTTTCTGGACTTCCTCCACGAGGTATATCTGCACTGCCTCCGGCCCCTGGATACGGAGGATGTCCTGGGGGTTGAGAGGTCCGTCCGTGAGGGCCTGGCCGGCGTGAACCTGGGCGCCATCCTGAATGCGGAGGTGGGCCGTCGCCGACACCGGATACTCACGCTCGTCCCGCTCCTCAAAGGTTATGGAGAGGGATTTCACCTTCCGCTTTCCGACTATCGATACCTTGCCGCCGGTGCGGGCCAGGATCTCTTCCTGGGCAACCAGCGCCTTCTGGTCCTTCTTCTTCGACTTGGGTTTGGGTTGCGGTGACCGAGCGAGAACGGCCCCCTGCTCCACGTCTTCGCCGTTCTTGACCAGCACTTCGACGCCTTCAGGCAGCGCGTAGTCATCGCGGTAGATCTCCGCGCTCACCAGCTTGATGCGGCGCGTGTCGCCGTCGTGCAGGATCTCAACGAGGCCGTCGATCTCGGAGATGAGGGCGGTGCCCTTGGGAATGCGGGCCTCAAACAGCTCCTCCACGCGGGGCAGACCGGAAGTGATGTCGAATCCGGCCACTCCGCCGGTGTGGAAGGTGCGCATGGTGAGCTGCGTGCCCGGCTCGCCGATGCTCTGGGCAGCGATGATCCCCACTGCCGCTCCCTGGGCCACCAGCCTACCCCGGGCCAGGTCACGCCCGTAGCAGGGTGAGCAAATGCCCCGATGCGCCTGACAGGTGAGGGGCGATCGCGTGTAGACGCGGTCGATGCCGGTCTCCACGATGCGATCGGCGGTCTCCTGCGTGATCTCGTTGCCCCGTTCGAGGATTACTTCGCCCGTCTCAGGGTGGGCGATGTCGGCGGCGGCCCAGCGGCCCACGATGCGCTCTTGGAGGGACTCGAAGAGCCCCTTCTCCAACGGCTCACCGATCCAGATTCCGGCCGTCGTGCCGCAGTCTTGTTCCAGGATGATCACGTCCTGGGAGACGTCGATAAGGCGCCTGGTGAGGTAGCCGCTATCGGCGGTGCGGAGGGCGGTATCGGCCAGCCCCTTGCGGGCGCCGTGGGTGGAGATGAAGTACTCCATCACGGTGAGCCCTTCCCGGAAGGAGGAGCGAATGGGCAAGTCTATGATGCGGCCGGCGGGGTCGCTCATGAGGCCTCGCATGCCTGCCATCTGGGATATCTGACTGATGTTTCCTTTGGCGCCGCTGACCGCCATGAGGTAGACGCCGCCGTACTCTTTCAGGCTATTCTGGATCAGAACTTGCATCTCGTCTGTGGTGTCACGCCAGATGGAGACCGCCCGGCTGTACCGCTCCTCAGCAGTTATGAGGCCGAGGTTGTACTGGTCCTCGATCTCTGCGATGGCGCTGTCTGCGGCTGAGAGAAGCTCTCCCTTCTTCTCCGGCACCTTGAGGTCGTTCATCGCGATGCTGATGCCGGATGTGGTTGCGAACTTGAAGCCGACGTTTTTCATGCGATCGACCATCTGGGCAGTGCGCACGTTGTCAAAGTTTACGGCGGATTCCAGGACAAGGTCTTTGATGGTCTTCTTGTCCATAAGTTGGTTGCGGTAGCCCATTTCCTCCGGGAGCACTTCATTGAAGATGATGCGGCCCACGCTGGTCTCGATGAGCTCACCGTTCGTCCTGGCGTCGCGCACGCGAATGAGGGCACGGAGGTCAACCAGGCCCGTGTCGTAGGCCATCTTGGCTTCGTCAAAGCTGCCGTAGATTCCGTAGAGAGGGTTGCCGTTGGTGGTGGCCTTGAACTCTCCCTTGAGCCCAGCCTTGATCTCGGTCAGGTAGTAGCAACCGAAGACGATATCCAGCGTGGGCGCTATCACCGGCTCCCCGTTGGAGGGGAGTAGGAGGTTCTGGGTGGAGAGCATAACCTGGCGCGCCTCGGCGACGGCGGCGACGGAGAGAGGTATGTGCACCGCCATCTGGTCCCCGTCGAAGTCAGCGTTGAAAGCGGTGCAGACGAGGGGATGGATCTGGATGGCGCTGCCGTCGATGAGCACCGGCTCAAAGGCTTGGATCCCCAGCCGGTGCAGGGTGGGAGCGCGGTTGAGCAGCACCGGACGATCCTTGATGATGTCGTCCAGGATATCCCACACCTCCGGCCGGGCGCGTTCTACTATGCGCTTGGCGGACTTGATGTTGTGCGCCAAGTTGCGGGCCACTAGGGCGTGCATGATGAACGGCTTGAACAGCTCCAGGGCCATCTTCTTGGGGAGACCGCACTGGTGTAGCTCGAGCTCCGGCCCGACAACGATGACGGAGCGGCCGGAGTAGTCCACTCGCTTACCCAGGAGGTTCTGGCGGAACCGCCCCTGCTTGCCCTTGAGCATGTCTGACAATGACTTCAGCTTGTGGTTCCCGGCGGTGGAGACGGCGCGGCCGCGCCGGCCGTTATCTATCAGCGAGTCCACCGCCTCTTGGAGCATGCGCTTCTCATTACGGATGATGATCTGTGGGGCGCCCAGCTCCAGCAGCCGCCTGAGGCGATTGTTGCGGTTGATGACGCGGCGATAAAGGTCATTGAGGTCGCTGGTGGCGAAGCGCCCGCCGTCAAGCTGGACCATCGGTCGCAGGTCCGGCGGAAGCACAGGCAGGATGCCGAAGATCATCCACTCCGGCTTGCTGCCGCTCTTGCGGAACGCCTCTACAACGCGCAGCCGTTTGGTGGCCTTCTTGCGACGCTGTCCGCTGAAGTTCTGGATCTCTCCTCGCAGCTTGAGGGCCAGCGCCTGCAGGTCAATGCGGCGGAGGATCTCCAGGACGGCCTCAGCACCCATACCAGCCGTGAGCAGGTCCGGATAGCGCTCAATGAGCTCCCGGAGCTTCTGCTCGGCGAGCAGGGTGCACTGGTCGTCGCGAATCGGGTCCTTGATCTCCTCCAGGTCTTGGATGAGCTCTTGGCACTGAGCCTGAGCGGCTTGCCGCTGTTCTATGATTTGCTTTCGTAGCGGCTCCAGCTCGGCCGTCCCCGCTTCGCGGCACTTGGCGAGTTCCTTTGTCAGCGCCCTTTCAGTCTCCGCCCGCCTCTTGTTACGCTCCTTCCCCAGAGCGTTGAGTCGCTTCTGGAGGCCGGACTGGAGCCGCTTGGAGGCGTTCTTCGGCAGGGGCTGGTGCCGCTCCGCTATGACGAGGTCGGCGTCCAAGGCCAGTTTCTTCGTGGAAGGCTTGTCTTCCATCCGGGCGATGTCCTGCTCGAGGACCTCCGCCTTCTGCCTTAAGGCGTCCTCCTTCTTCGCGACATCGGCGTCGATAGCGGCAAGCCTCTCCTCGCGCTGCGACTCCACGTTGGTGATGGTTTCAGCGGCCGCGGTCTCAACAGCGGAGATGCGCTCTGCATACTCCTGCTCCTGTTCGGTGCCAATCTGGTCCATCTCATGGCGCAGTTCTGCCAGCGCCTTCTGCCTGACATCTTCGTTGACGGAGGTGACTATGAACTGTGCGAAGTAGAGGGCGCGCTCGAGGCTGCGCGGTGACATGTCCAGGAGAAGGCCGATGCGGCTGGGCGTGCCCTTGACGAACCAGATGTGGGTCACCGCCGACGCCAGCTCGATGTGGCCCATGCGCTCGCGGCGCACCTTACTACGGGTCACCTCCACGCCGCACTTGTCGCAGACGATGCCCCTGTAACGAACACGCTTGTACTTGCCGCAATAGCATTCGAAGTCTTTGGTAGGGCCGAAGATCTTCTCGCAGAACAGGCCGTCTTTCTCCGGCTTGAGGGTGCGATAGTTGATCGTCTCCGGCTTCGTGACCTCCCCATATGACCAGGAACGTACCTGGTCCGGTGATGCCAGAGATATGCGCAGCGCGTTGAAGTCGCTTACCTCAAGGGCCAAGGAAATCCGCTCCCTTCTCGAATCCGCTCATGTCGATGCCGAGCTCGGGGATCTCCACGGTGGAAGTCTCCGTCAGGGTCACCCGTTCTTCTTCCTCGTTTAGTACCTCTACCGCGAGCCCGAGGCTCTGGAGCTCCTTTACAAGCACTTTGAAGGACTCCGGCACCCCCGGCTCCTGGATGTCTTCTCCTTTTACAATGGCTTCGTAGGCCTTGACGCGGCCCACCACGTCGTCCGACTTCACAGTCAGGATCTCCTGGAGAACGTGCGCCGCTCCGTACGCCTCGAGCGCCCACACCTCCATCTCTCCGAACCGCTGTCCACCGAACTGGGCCTTGCCGCCCAGAGGCTGCTGGGTGATAAGCGAGTAGGGGCCGGTGGAGCGGGCGTGTATCTTGTCCTCTACCAGGTGAACGAGCTTCATCATGTAGATGAAGCCAACGGTAATCGGCTGGTGGAACGATTCACCCGTTCGGCCGTCAATCAGGGGCTGCTTGCCGTAGGTCGGCGCTGGCACGCCGCTGTCCAGGAGCACGGATTCCGCCCGTTTTTCAAGAACATGCATGGACTTGCGTCGCACCCTTTTTTCGCCCTGCTGCTCCAGCCAGAGCTCCAGGGCAGCGCGTTTGGCCTCGCCCACCAGACGTTCGTCAAACACCGTTGCGGCTTCGTAGCCACGGTCCTTTAGCCAGGCAGTTACCTTCTCAATGTCCACGTTCTCGCCTACGTCGTCGGTGGCCGCGCCGTTGGCGGCGTGAAGGAGCGCGTCAGCCTGTTCGCATAGCCAGGTGCGGCCCAGTACGTCCTCGATGGTGTCGGGGTTGCCGCCATCGAATACCGGTGAGAAAGCGCGGAAGCCCAGCCGTCGCGCGGCCCAGCCCAGATGGGTCTCCAACACCTGGCCGATGTTCATGCGGCTGGGGACGCCGATGGGGTTCAGGATGATGTCCACCGGCGTGCCGTCTGTCAGGTGGGGCATGTCCTCCACCGGCAGGATGCGGGCTATCACACCTTTGTTGCCGTGGCGGCCCGCCATCTTGTCCCCCTCCGCGACCTTGCGGCGCTGGGCGATGGAGATCCGGATCATGGCTTGAACGCCGGGGGACAGCTCATCGGTGACCTGGGCGTAGGGCGGCCACCGGCACTGGTGGTTCTTCTGGCCGTGGTTCGGCTTGCCGGCAGCGTTGTCCGGGCGGGCGAAAAAGCGCGTGTCTATGACCTTGCCGCGCTCGCCGTGGGGCACGCGCAAGGAGGTGTCTTTCACCTCTCGGGCCTTCTCGCCGAAGATGGCGCGCAGAAGTTTCTCCTCGGCGGTAAGCTCGGTTTCGCCCTTGGGAGTGATCTTGCCCACCAGGATGTCGCTGGACCGCACCTCGGCGCCTATGCGAACGATGCCGTATTCATCCAGGTCTCTTAGGCTCTCCTCGCCGACGTTGGGGATGTCCCGCGTGACCTCCTCGGGGCCCAGTTTCGTGTCGCGGGCCTCCACTTCGTGTTTCTCGATGTGGATGGAGGTGAACTTGTCATCGCGCGCTACCGCTTCGGAGATGATGATGGCGTCCTCGAAGTTGTAGCCCTCCCAGCTCATGAAGGCGCAGAGCAGGGTCTGGCCCAGCGCTAGCTCGCCGGACCGCGTGGAAGAGCTATCGGCCAGGGCGTCTCCCTTGGTCAGCCGTTGACCGCGGCGCACGATTGCACGCTGGTTTATGCAGGTGCCTTGATTGGAGCGGATGAATTTCAGCAAATTGTAGGTCTTCTCGATCCCCGAATCGTATTGGACGCTGATCGAGTCACCGCTGACGCTCGTGACCAGGCCGGCACCTTCGGCGAAGACGACTTGCCCCGAGTCCATTGCGGTTTGCCGCTCCATACCGGTAGCGACCAGGGGTATCTCCGGCCTCACCAGGGGCACCGCCTGCCGCTGCATGTTGGCTCCCATCAGGGCCCGGTTGGCGTCATCGTGCTCCAGGAAGGGGATGAGGGCGGCGGCAACGGACACAATCTGCTTCGGCGAGAGGTCCAGGTACTCCACCTGGTCTTTGGATGCCATGGTGAAGCTGCCGGCGGCCCGCGCCTCCACGCGCTCCACCAGGAAGTTGCGGTGTTCGTCCAGGGGGCAGTTGGCCTGGGCCACCACGTAGTTCTCCTCCTCGTCGGCGGAGAGGTAATCCACTTCGGCAGAGACAAAGGGCTGCACTTGCACGGTGGCCTTGCCAAAGCGGGCCAGGCGCTTGGCGGCCTCAGGAGTAATTGTGGTACCCGCCTTGAACAGTACCTTGCCGGAGGAGTCTGGGAAGTCCTCTCGGAGGATACGGTTGACAAGCTCTGGCGAGTTGGTGGCCAGGGTCCTGCCCACCTTTCGATAAGGGGTCTCAATGAATCCGTACTGGTTGACCCGTCCGAAGGTGGCCAGGCTGCCGATGAGGCCGATGTTGGGGCCTTCCGGAGTCTCGATAGGGCAGATGCGGCCGTAGTGGCTGTGGTGGACGTCGCGCACGTCGAAGCCGGCGCGGTCGCGGGATAGGCCGCCGGGGCCCAGGGCGGACAGGCGCCGCTTATGGGTGAGTTCTGCCAGGGGGTTGGTCTGATCCATGAACTGAGAGAGCTGAGAGCCGCCGAAGAACTCTTTAATGGCCGCGACCACCGGCCGGATATTGATGAGCTGGCTGGGCGCGATTTCCTGGGGGTCGGTGATCGTCATGCGCTCCCGGATCACCCTCTCCATGCGCAGGAGGCCGATGCGGAACTGGTTCTGGATGAGCTCCCCCACCGTGCGCACGCGGCGGTTCCCCAGGTGGTCGATGTCGTCCGGCCTCCCCACGCCGAGGTTGAGGCGGATGATCTCCCGCACGATTGCGATAAGATCGTCCTGGACCAGAACCCGCGACCCGATGGGCACATTGTGCGCCAGGCGCTTGTTGACCTTGTAGCGTCCAACCTTGCCCAGGTCGTAACGGCGGGGATTGAAGAAAAGTGACGTGATGAGCCCGCGGGCGTTGTCTATGGTCGGAGGGTCTCCGGGGCGCAATCGCCGGTAGAAGTCTAGGAGCGCCTCACCCTTGTTCTCGCAAGACGCGTCGCGGTCCAGCGTGGACTTGATGTAGTGGTGGTCCGGGTCCTTGTCCAGGCCATCGAACATGGCCAGGATTCGATCGTTCGTGCCGAGGGCGTTGAGGAGCTCTTGGCGGAGGCCGTCCGCCTCGCGCTCTGACTTCGCGTTTTCGATCCTGTCTTGAAGTTCGCGCAGGACGGCCTGGCTGGGGTGTTTGGGCAGGAGGTGCGGTTCGTCGATGGCGCGGAGAAGGGTGGTGATCGGAATTTTGCGTTTGCGGTCCACCTTGACCGAGATGACGTTCTTGTTGGAGGTTTCAAACTCCAGCCAGGCGCCTCGGTTCGGGATTAGCTTGGCGTAGCAAAGGTCGCGACCGCTGGTAGCGTCTCGTTCCAGGGTCAGGTAGACGCCTGGGGAGCGAACAAGCTGGGACACCACAACGCGCTCGGCGCCGTTGATGATAAAGGTACCTTGCTCCGTCATGAGCGGGAAGTCGCCCATGAAGATCTCTTGCTCTTTCACCTCCCCGGTTTCTTTGACCAGGAGTTTCACGTTTACCCGTAGTGGGGCGGCATAGGTGGCGTCTCGCACGCGGCAGTCGGTCTCGGAATACTTTGACTCGCCGAAGCTGTAGTCGGTGAAACGCATCTCCAGGCGGTTCCCGGTGAAGTCCTGGATCGGCGAGATCTCATCCAGGAGCTCGCGTAGCCCTTCGTTCGTGAAGACTTGGTAGGAGTCAAGTTGAATGCGGACTAGGTGGGGGAGCTCTATGAGGTCGGGTATGCGGGAGTAGGACTTGCTGACAGAGGGGACATGGAACTTGTCCTGGATGGAGTCCTGGGGCACAACCATGCGTAAGCACTCCTCAAAGAGGGAACCTTAGCTAGGCCCTCGCGAACGGAAGACAGATGGTACCTATCGGGGACAATCAGATGGGAATACAAATGATGGGGGACACAGACCGGCCATCGAATAGTTAGTGTAGCACCCAGTCTTGAGGATGTCAATACGTCGATCTCATTTCCTGCCGCTCCTAATCGGCGCCGGTAGCATCGGCGGCCACCGGCAGCCGCTGACTGGAGGGCGCCTGGCCGCGCATGACCGCGGCGACGCCGGCGATGATCAGAGCAGCCCCCAGGGTCGTGTTCACGCCTATCGATTCGTCGAGGACGGCCCAGCCCAAGAACAATCCCACGACGGGCATGATGTAAGTGACCAGGGAGCTCCGTACGCTGCCGACGTTGTCCACCAGCCACAGATAGACCACGAAGGCGAACCCGCTCCCCAGTATTCCCAGCGCCAGGAGGGAGAGCCAAGCCTCCACGCTCAGCGAGTAGTCCGGCACGCCCCGCACTGCTAGTAGCAGCGGCAGCACGAGTAACGACCCCACCAGAAGCTGGCCGGCGGAGAGGGCCAGCGGGTCTTCCCGTCTCAGGAGGGTGCGCCCATATACGCTTCCGATACCGTAGCAGGCCGCGGCGCCGACCACCGCAAACTGCCCAAGCACGCTGGAGTCCCGAATGTTGTAGACGTCTCCGCCGGTGAGGACGAGCACCCCCACGAAGCCCACGACCAGGCCGACGCCGCGCACCGGCGTTATCTGCTCCTCTATGAGGAACGCCGCGGCGAAGAGCGTCGTGAACAGGGGCATGGTGGAGTTGAGGACGGACGCCGTGCCGCTGGCGATGTGCTGCTCCGCCCAGGCGATGAGTATGAACGGGATTACCACCGTCACCAGCGTCCACACCGCCACCTTGGCCCAGAGGGAGCGTTCCCAGCGCGGGCGCGTCCTCCGCACCGCCAGCACGGCGCCAACGGCCAAAGCGCCGAAGAACATGCGCCCCTGCGCCACCTCCAGGGGCGACGTCTCTTCCACGATCACCTTGATGAACAGGAAGGAGGCGCCCCACGTGGCGCCCAGCGCCAGTAGAGCAAGCAACGCCTTGGGTCTCACGTTAGGTAGGGCAGATGGCAGCCAGAGAGTGCGAAGCGCGACGGCGGAGGAGTGATCTCCCTCTGTATCTACAGTATCGAAGCGGGTCTCCTGGGTCAATATGACCCTGCCTACGGCAGGCTGTGTTGGCGGCGCTCTCTGTGCTATATTGATACGGACCTCGGGAGCCCAGCAGACTCCTATCTGTGATAGAGACACCTCTGTATCAAGAGCTAAAGGTATTCACGGGCAACGCCCATCCGGCGCTGGCCGAGGATATCTGCAAGTACCTCGAGACGCCGTTGGGACAGTGCGAGGTGTTCGAGTTTAGCAACGAGAACATCTTCGTACGCTTTCTGGAGAACATCCGCGCCCGCGACGTGTTTCTGGTCCAGCCCATCGCCTCTCCGGTGAATACGAGGCTGATGGAGCTGTTCATCATGATCGATGCCGCCAAGCGGGCCTCGGCGGGGCGCATCACGGCGGTCGTCCCCTACTACAGCTATGGGCGCAGCGATAAGAAAGACCAGCCGAGGGTCCCCATCACCGCCCGTCTCATCGCCAACTTCATCGAGACCGCCGGGGCCGACCGCTTGCTGACCGTCGACCTGCACGCCGGGCAGGTGCAGGGGTTCTTCAACGTCCCCGTAGACGAACTGACCGCCCTGGACCTTCTGGCGCGCCACTTCCGCGACAAGAAGCTGCGCGACCTCACGGTCGTCGCCACCGACGTCGGCGGTGCCAAGCGCGCCGGCCACATGGCGGACCGGCTCGGCGTCCCCATCGCCATCGTCGAGAAGCGGCGCATCGGCAACCGGGAGAAGGTGGAAGCGGTGAACATCATGGGCGAGGTGGAGGGACGCACCGCCCTCATCGTCGACGACGAAGTGCTCACCGCCGCCACCCTCGTCGCCACCGCAGAGATCGTCTGCGACAACGGCGCCAACGAGGTCTACGCCAGCGCCACTCACCCCATCCTCTCCGGCCCCGCCGTCCAGCGCATTGAGGCCTCGCCCATCAAGGAGCTGGTGGTTACGGACACCATCCCCCTGCCGCCGGAGAAGCAGCTCCCCAGCATCACCGTCCTCTCCGTCGCCCCCCTCCTGGGCGAGGCGATCCGGCGCATCCACACCGGCCAGTCCGTCGGCGCCCTGTTCGACGAGTACTAGGGGCTGCCGCTTTCACCTTTGCTGAACTTCCATAACGCTTGACAAGCGCCGTCCCCCGCCCCATACTAACTGCGCATCCCTTGTGGAGGGGGAGATGGGGATTCTGGACCAAAGGGTCACGCTCGCCGGCAAATTGGTGAGCCTGCGGCCGATAGGCCGCGAAGACTAGCCCACGCTATTTCGCTGGCGCTCCAGCCTCGAAATCGTACACATGCTCAACTTCCGGCGGAACATCGCGACGTATGAGCAGTTCGTGGCCGAGCTGGAGCCGATGCTGGCCCAATCAATCCTGCTCCTGGTCCGCAAAGCCACCGGCGGCGCGCCCATCGGCTATGCCCTCACTTACCAGATGAACCCCTGGGACGGCTGGACAGGCGTGGGTATCTACGTGGAGCCGCAGTACCGGCTGAAGGGGCACGGCGGCGAGGCTGCCCTGCTGTGTATCGACGCGCTGTTCCGCTGGTTTCCCATACGCTAGGTTCACACCGAGATATACGAGTTCGCGGAGCCGGTGTTGCTGATGCTACAGGCCATGGGGTTCGAGCAGCAGGGATACCTGCGGGACCATTACTGGCACGAAGACCGGTTCTGGGGGCTCCACAACATGGTGCTGACCCGGGAGCGGTGGCAGCGCCAGCGAGAGCACTTTGCGGCCATCCTGGACGTGCAGCGGCAGTACGAGGAGCTGGCGCGGACGCACCCGGACGGGCACCGGAGAGAGAGCCATGTGGAATCCGGAGGTGTGCCATGAGACTACCCAAGTCGCGATTGGCGCGTGTGGCCGGTTCGCTGCTGGTGATTGGCGCAGCGGCGGGGAGCACCCTGGGCGTGACGACCCCGCTTGGGGTGACGTTCCAGGGAAGCGGAGCCGCCCAGCAGCAGGTGCGACGGGTTGAGGGCCTTCTTTTAACGAGTAACCGGGACCGGCTGGCGATCTGTGTCCAGGCGGTGGGCGTTGACTCCTCGCTGCAGAAGAAGGCCAAGTCCGAGATTGAGGAGGCGCTGACGGAGGTGGCCAGGCATCCCCGCTGGGAAGCCTCTGGCCTTGGGGTGGCGTCACCGGTGGTGGACATCGGCTGCCCGTCGCCTCCCTCTGTGTATCGTGCTGGCGTTCGACTTGACCGAGCTGGTGGGAAAGGTTTACTCGTCAGTCCTCTTGTCTTGGTTGACGAACCGAGTGAGTACCGGGCGTTTGTATTCATTCTCCCTCCCAGCGAGTTCGATCGCCTTTTCGCCGGTGCTGAACCGTACGTATCTGAGGAGTTGTTTGCGATGGGGGAGGTAACCACCGGCCTCTACTTGAGTTCCGCCGAGTTGAACGACCAACCGTCACTTACCGAAAAATTGAAGCGACCAATTGGCCTGTGGGAGCCCAGTAGGTGGTAGGAACCGGAGATCGGTGATGCTGTCTCACGAGCCTTGTACGCATACTCCTCACCGGTCAGCGGCGATTGCCTGGCTGGCGCGGCTTCTCGCCGGTGTCCTGCTCGGTATCCTCGTGCGAGCTCTGGCGCCCGGCCAGTCCGTCGGCGCCCTGTTCGACGAGTACTAGGCCGCGCTTTTCCCCCCATGCTCCGCAAAGCTGATATTATTGAACCGACGCTCTGAGCGTCTGGCATCAGTGTGCAGAGTGATGGGAAAGGCGAGTACATAGAACATGGTCCTGGGCGCGATCAAGAACCTCATGGGCGGCGACTACAACGAGAAGGAGCTGCGCAAGCTCCAGCCCCTGGTTCTTCTGGTCAATGGTCTGGCGGAGCAGGTGTCCGCACTCTCCGACGCCGATCTGCGAGCGAAGACCGATGAGTTCCGTGCCCGCCTGAGCGGGGGCGAAGCGTTAGACGACGTTCTTCCCGAGGCGTTCGCCGTGGTGCGCGAGGCCTCCGAAAGGCGCATCGGCCTGCGTCACTTCGACGTGCAGATTCTGGGCGGCGTCGTCCTGCATCAGGGTAAGATCGCCGAAATGAAGACCGGCGAGGGCAAGACGCTGGTGGCCACACTGCCCGTGTACCTCAACGGCCTGGAAAGCAAGGGCGTGCACCTGGTGACCGTGAACGACTACCTGGCCAAGCGGGACACTCAGTGGATGGGCGCCATCTACCACTCGCTGGGCCTCAGTGTTGGCGTGCTCCAACACGACGCCGCTTACCTATTCGACCCCACCGCTAACCTCGATAACCCCAGTCTCCGCTACCTGGCCCCCGTTCCCCGTCGGGAAGCCTACCGGGCGGACATCACCTACGGCACCAACAATGAGTTCGGCTTCGACTACCTGCGGGACAACATGGTGGTGGACCTGTCCCAGACCGCCCAGCGGCCGGACACCCCGCACCACTACGGCATAGTGGACGAGGTCGACAATATTCTCATCGACGAGGCGCGCACGCCCCTCATCATCAGCGGGCCGGCGGAGGAGACGGAGGAGATCTACCGCACCTTCGCCCGCATAGTGCCACGGCTCGCCCCGGAGACGGACTACGTCGTTGACGCCAAGCACCGCACGATCTCCCTGACCGATGAGGGTGGCTCCAAGGTGGAGAAGTCGCTGGGTATCAACAACATCTACGACGCCGCGAACTTCCGCCTCACCCGTTTCCTCGACGCCGCCCTCCGCGCCCACGTCCTCTTCCTGCGGGATCACCACTACGTAGTCAAGGACGGCGAAGTGATCATAGTCGATGAGTTCACCGGCCGCCTCATGCAGGGGCGCCGCTGGTCGGACGGCCTCCACCAGGCGGTGGAGGCCAAGGAGAACGTCCGCATCCAGCGCGAGAGCATTACCTACGCCACCATCACCCTCCAGAACTACTTCCGTCTGTACGAGAAGCTTGCCGGCATGACGGGTACGGCCTGGACGGAGCGGGAGGAGTTCCAGACCATCTACGACCTGGACGTGCTCGTTGCGCCCACGCACCGGACCATGATCCGCGACGATGAGCCGGACATTATCTACCGGGCGGAGGACGGCAAGTACCTGGCCGTAGTGCATGAGATCGAGGAGATGCACGCCCAGGGACGGCCCGTCCTCGTCGGCACCGTCTCAATCGAGAACTCTGAGAAGCTGGCGGACCTCCTCAAACGACGCTCCACGTGTGAGCTGGAGGAGTGCGGGGAGCACCACAACGTCTGCTCGCTCAAGGAGCCGCAGGTCCTCAACGCCAAGCACCACGAGCGTGAAGCGATTATCATCGCCCAGGCCGGACGTTACGGCGCCGTCACAATTGCCACCAACATGGCGGGCCGCGGCACTGACATCATCCTCGGCGGCAATCCGGAACTGCTGGCCGAGGAGAGGGCGCGCAAGCGCGGCGTAGATCTCGTGTCGGCCGATGCTGAGGTGGCCAAGGAGATCCGCGGTGAGGCGCGCGAGCTGTGGCAGGCGCAGCACGATAAGGTGGTGACCGCGGGTGGCCTCGAGATCGTGGGCACGGAGCGCCACGAGGCGCGGCGCATCGATAACCAGCTCCGCGGCCGCTCCGGGCGCCAGGGTGACCCCGGAAGCTCCCGCTTCTTCGTCTCGTTCGATGATGATGTCATGCGCCGCTTCTCACCGGACTGGGTGCCCAACCTCCTGGGGCGCATGGGGATGGACCATGAGACGCCCCTGGAGAGCGGCATGGTCTCCAAGGCGATTGAGCAGGCGCAGACCAAGGTGGAGGGCTACAACTTCGATGTCCGCAAGCACGTAGTCCAGTACGACGACGTGATGAACCGCCACCGTGAGCTGATCTACGGCCAGCGCCGCAAGATCCTGGAGGGCGCCGACATCCGCTCCACCGTGACGGAGATGATCGAGGAAGAGGTGGCGTACGCCTTCGATGCTTTCGTCTCCGGCGACGTGCCGGAGGACTGGGACATTGGCGGCCTGATAGCCGATCTGAATACGATCGTGCCTCTGCCCCCGCACTTCACCGAGCGCCGCCTCTCCGAGATGGACCGCGAGGAGATGACGGATGAGGTGCTGGCCTTCGTCCAGGAGTCCTACGAGGCCAAAGAGAAGGAGCTGGGGGAAGAGAAGATGCGGACGCTGGAGCGTCTGGTCGTGCTGGGCACCATCGACCGGCTGTGGGTGTACCACCTGACGGCCCTCGACGAGATGCGCCAGGGCATAGGCCTGAGCGGCTACGGAGGCCGCGACCCGCTGGTGGAGTTCAAGCGGGAGGCCTACGACATGTACGAACAGCTCGGGCTCCACATTCGTCAGAACGTGGTGAGGCGCATCTTCCACGTCACGCTGGTTCCGCAGGCGGCGGCCGCCGCGCCGCCGCCCCCGAGGGGGCAAACGCAGGAGAGCGGGCCCGCCAAAGAGACCCCCACGCCAACGCGGGCGCAGGCTCGCGCCGCAGCCGCCGGCCAATCGGTGAGGATGGGTGGTTCGGCCACGGCCACCACCGCTCGCCCGTCAGCGCGCAAGGTGGGTCGCAACGAGCCCTGCCCCTGCGGTAGCGGCCGCAAGTACAAGAAGTGCTGCGGAAGCACGCAGCCGACATAGGGGTGGGTGGTCATGAGTGTGATGTGGGCCGGCGTCATCTTGGTCAACCGCAGAAGCCAGATCCTCCTGCTCCTGCGGGATGACATACCCACGATAGGGTACCCCAATCACTGGACGATCGTTGGCGGCTGCATAGAGGAGGGGGAGGCGCCCGAGGAGGCCGCCATCCGCGAGGTCGAGGAAGAGATTGACGTCCGTCTGGCCGGTGTGTCACCGTTCCGCCGCTATGACATCGCCGACGGTCATCGCGACAAGCCCGTTCCCTACTACGTCTACTGGTCGGGCCTGGACAAGGAACTGGCGGAGCTCACGCTGGGCGAAGGACAGGACATGAGATTCTTCTCCCCGGAGGAGCTTTCCTCCCTGCGCATCATTCCCCATGAGGGAGAAATTTTGCGGGAGTTCCTGGCTTCGCCGTATTATGTACTTGAGCCATCATGACTACGAAAACGTGGGCGGAGACAGAATCCGAGGCGCCGGCGGACATCGGCGAGATCATCGCCGCCACCCGGAATGCGGTGGAGAGCGGCGAGCGCCACTGGTTCGTCGCCGTTCTGGAAGGTGTAGGGCAGTGGCCCCTCGCAGAGGAACAGGTGAACGGCCGCCACTATCGCTACATGATTGGGGGAGAGGCGTTTGACTGGCTGCTGCTGGTGGAACGGCTGTGTGGGGCGCTGGAGGATGTGACACCGGAGGATGAGCGTCAGGCACTGCTGGCACGCGGCCGCTTTCCTGTGGAGGTGCCGGACGAGACGTTGCGCCGGCTGTTGGGCCCCGCGAAATACCGCGCCCACCTCAACTTCCTGTACGGCGTCCAGGTGGAGGCGGCCCTGCAGCGCCGCGTCGCTCAGGAGGTGCAGAAGGAGGGGCTGTGCCGCGTGTGGGAGAACGGCCACGTCGATGAGGAGGTCTGCAGCCGCATCTACGGCGCCACCCGCCGGGAGTTGTTCTCCAGGTTCCTGAAGGTGTCTGCACAGAATCCAGCGCCGGACGACGCGAAGGAGTTCACATACTGGCTGTTCAAGCACCGGGTAAACAACGCCGACCCTGCGCGCGTCGCCAGCGATACCCGCAAGGGGCTGGCGATGCTCTCGCAGATGCGGGCATCGCAGCGCTAGGACACGTGCCCTTGAAGGCTGTTGAAGAAAGCGCCATTCGCCTTCGGGCAGGCCTGCCTGGCGGCCGCCCAGGGTCGCCTCTGGCGAGCAGGCGGGCTCAGGACAGGCCCCTTCGACAGGCTCAGGGTGAGCGGTTTCGAGCGTCCACATATCTCCGTTCGTGGTGAGCCTGTCGAACCATGAACGGAGCTAAAGGGTTAGTCCAACAGCGCCCTTGCTTCAATGCCTCGCCAGCGCTTAGGATAGGCGCGATATTGGTTTGTTCTATGGGGAGACACTGCAATGCGCGCTGAAAACTATAACTCGCTGGCGGTCACACAGTGAGCACCAGTTCGAGCTAGCCTAACGGCCATTCTATTCAAGGAGGACGCCTTGCAACGCACCGAGGCCTTGACTCTGGCAGATGCGGTGTTCCCGCGGATCCAGACAGACAGTAGAATCGTGGCCCTGGCACGGGACATCGCACTCATGGTGAGTTTCGCAGGGTTCGTGGCCCTGTCCGCTCAGATCGCCGTGCGGCTACCCTGGACCACGGTCCCTATCACTGGCCAGACCTTCGCCGTTCTCGTAACAGGAGGCGCCTTGGGAGCCTGGCGGGGCGCTGGCTCCCTGACTATTTACATGCTGATGGGGATGATCGGCATGTCGGTATTCGCCCCAGGGAACGCTGACGTGACGGGTAACTGGGACATGCACTTCATCCTGCCGTGGGATGGCACTCATTCCCTGGTGTGGGACATCTCCAGCGGTGGCTATATCGTAGGCTTCATCCTGGCGGCCGGGCTGGTGGGCTACCTGGCGGAGCGGCAGTGGGACCGAAAGCCCTGGGTGCATCTGGGGATGTTTCTGGGCAACGTTGCCGTGTATATCCCTGGCATACTGTGGCTCGCCTACCTGATCGGGAGCGGCTGGGAACATCCCGGTGCCCATCAGCCTTTGGCTGACCTGATCGCCGGCTCGGGCACCTGGGACAAGGCGCTGAAGGGCGGGCTTTACCCGTTTATCGTCGGCGACCTGATGAAGCTGTTGTTGGCCTCGCTAGCGCTTCCTGCCGCCTGGAGCCTTGTCGCCAGGTTCAAGGGCAGGAGCTGAGTATCGAAGGACGGGAGCGCGGCCGCGGACACCGCCGGCTCTCGTTGACCCTGCTCGGCGCGTGAACGTAAAATCAGCGTCGCAGTCCCCGCCGCAGCGGGGGCGGGCCCCGACGTGATCGGGACTTGTCGCGTGAAGGACCTCTGATGACGGCGCGCTCGCAGGGGGACATCCCCAAAGCCTACGTCCCTTCGAAGGCGGAGGGGCCCCTCTATCAGTTCTGGCTGGACCGCGGCTACTTCAAGCCCAAGACAGACCCCCAAAAGCAGCCGTTCTGCATCATCATGCCCCCGCCCAACGTGACGGGGGAGCTCCACCTGGGCCACGCCCTCACGGCTACCATGGAGGACTGCCTCATCCGCTGGCACCGCATGCGCGGCGACCCCACCCTCTGGCTCCCCGGCGTCGACCACGCCGGCATCGCCACCCAGAACGTGGTGGAGCGGGAGCTGGCCAAGGAGGGCCTAAGCCGCCACGACCTCGGGCGCGAGAAGTTCGTGGAGCGCGTGTGGCAGTGGGTGCGCAAGTACCGGGGCGTGATCAGCCGGCAGCACATGCGCCTGGGCGCCTCCTGCGACTGGGAGCGAGAGGTCTTCACCATGGACGACGGGCCTCAGCGGGCGGTGCGCACCACCTTCGCCAACCTGTACCGGGATGGCCTCATCTACCGCGGCGAGCGGATGATCAACTGGTGCCCGCGTTGCCAGACGGCGCTGTCCGACCTGGAGGTGGAGCACCGCGAGCAGTCCGCCAACCTCTGGTACGTGCGCTATCC
>MGNZ01000037.1:0-3731 GCA_001795235.1 Chloroflexi bacterium RBG_16_64_32
CCGCCCGATGCCGTCGTGACCTTCCACTCGAAGTTGGCGACGAACTCCCCCAGCCGATCGCGCAGCCCCTGCCATTCGGCCGAGTCGAGCGCCGTCCGCATCGCCTGGAGGTCGGGGGTGATCCCACCGGTCAGAATCTGAGGTCGGCGCCCGAAGGTGGTGTACCAGGCTTCCGTCGGCTGGATGCCGAGGCGCTGCATCCCGGGAACGAACTCCCGCACCACGAACTCGAAGTACTCTTGTTCGCGGCCGGGCAAGATGTCCCACGTCATCAGCAGCTTGATGGTCAGCGCGGTCCTCCCAGGGTTGGGCCAGGTTTACGACTCGGCCCGCGCCAACAGGACGACCTGGGTCTCATCCGAGAGTCCGGCTTTGGAAACCTTCAGCGCGTCGATCGGTTCGAGCTGCCCGATCCCCATCTCGGACAGGAAGCGGGACGCCGGACCGAGCTTGAGGGTTTCCTTCCCGGTCTTGTAGTGCATCGGAACGACGAGCTTGGGTTCGATCAGGCTGATGACTTCGGCTGCCTGCGAGGGGGTGAGGGCGCTGCCTCCCCCCACCGGAACCAGCGCCACGTCGACCGTCCCCAAGTCTTCGATTTGTGGTTGCGAGGGGACGAAGGCCAGATCGCCCAGGTGGGCCACCGTCAGGCCCTCGAAGTCGAACACGTACAGGGTGTTGGGACGACCGTTGCCGGCCTGCGGCACGTCCATGGCGATCCCGGTGATGAAGACGCCGCCGATCTCGTACTCCCCGGCGCCCTGGATCACCCTCCGTTCGCCCTTGACCGCCGAAAGGTGGTTGTGTCCGGGAGCGTCGTGGCTGATGGTGATGACGTCGGCCCGCAGCTTGGGCGGGGTCAACCCGACACTGGCGTCGAACGGGTCGGTGACCACCGTCGCCAGACCGCGCTCGACCATGCGGAAGCAGGACATGCCGTACCAGGTGAGTTCCAAGTCATCGACTCCGTCGGGCGAGCATTATACAACTCCCCGCCGGGCTCGCTCATCGCGCCGGGTGGCCTCCAGCGTTGACTCGCTCTCCCTTATCCATGTTAGGCAGATGGAATCCGGGCGAGCGCCGTAGAATATCCACGGTGAGACAGATGCTGACACGCACCCTTGCCGGCAAGGGACGCATCGAACCAACCCGCGAAGGTTGGCGGCTGCATCTGGGCCTGACGCCGGGCTACAGTGATGCGCAGTTGGACGACACCTCCGGCCGTTCCCGCCGAGACGTGCTCCACCGACCCCCCGTCCGGCTGAGCCTCGAGGCGCGCGCCTCTTCGCCGGCGCCGGGTGGGACGCTCGGGTTTGGATTCTGGAACGATCCCTTCCCGGCATGGGGCGGCCAGGCCGGGGCGCGGCGGCTCCTGCCCGCCTCGCCCCAGGCCCTGTGGTTCTTCTACGCTTCGCCTCCTTCGGAGATTCCGTTTTCACTCGGCGGGCCGGTGTCCGGCTGGACGGCGGCCCGCTTCCAGGGACCCTCTGTCCCTGGGATGGCCATTGCCGCGATGGGCGCGGCGGGATGGGCCGGGCTGTCGATCCCCCGGCTGCGAGCCCCCCTCCTCCGGCGCTATTGGCGCTGGTTCGGAGGCAGCCAGTCGCCTCTCTTGGGCGGATTGGATTCCTGGCATGCCTACCAGATCGATTGGGGAGAGAGCTCGGCTCGCTTTGCCGTGGATGAGCGCGTCGTGCTCGAGACCCAGGGGCCATCATCCGGCCCTCTTGGCCTCGTGATCTGGATCGACAACCAGTGGGCCGCCCTCTCCAAAACGGCGGGGCTCCGATTTGGGGTGCTGCCTTCCTTGCAGGAGGCCTGGCTCGAGGTCCGCTCGCTCCGGCTCGACGGTCGACCCCTCCAGGTGAGCGGCTGATCTCGACGCCTCCCGGCGGGTTGACCGGCCCGTCATTCCTGCGTATCCTGACCGCTCGCCTTGACCGCTCCCGATGGAAATCTTCCTTTTCGACCTCGACGGGGTCCTGCTGAACTCCGCTGGATATCATCGCTCGCTCGTCGAGACGGTCCGCCAGCTCTCGTTGACTCTCGGCTTCGGCGATCGGGGTCTGACCCAAGAGCAGATCGACGCCTTCGAAGCGCGCGACATCACAGCCGAGTGGGACTCGTCCGCCCTGTGTGCCGCGTTGCTCCTGGTGACAGCCTGGGAGACCAATGACGACGTGTCGCTGCCCGTACGCCCTCCGCTTGGGCTGCCGCGACCAGCACGCCACGCCTTCCCCGACATCCGCCGATTCCTGACCGAACTCGATCGTCGCAGGCCCAGCGATCCGCTGGCCGAGGCAGAAACAATCCTTTTGCGGCGCATCGACTCGCGACGGCCCGACCACGCGGCGGCGGTGCGATCGCTGCTGGCCGGTGCCCGCAGCCTCGACGACTCGCTGACGTTCCGCCTGGTGCAGATGTACAACCTCGGCAGCCGGCGGTTCGAGGAGATCTACAGCGAGGCAGCCGGGATGGAGAGCCCATCGTTCCTGGAGATGTACGACCTCCCGACACTAAACGACTTGGAACGTGCGTCGCTCCTGCGGAAACTCGAACAAGCCGGCCGGTCCGCAGCCATCGTCACCAATCGCCCTAGTTCATCGCCCCTTCGACTGCGCTCACGCCGCCCCGGCGCACCGAAACGGGTGCACCCTCCCGGTGTCCTTCCGGGAGGACAGGCCGGCGGCGTCTTCAACACGCCGGAGGCCGAGATCGGGGTCCACGCCGCGGGTTTCGATCGTCTGCCGCGGGTCGCCTCAGGGGATCTGGGCTGGCATGCGACGGCGTTGGGGCTCGACGTCCAGTCCTTTCTCAAGCCGTCACCCGTCCATATGCTCGCCGGCCTGCTGCGAGCCATAGGGGACGACGGCGTCCGGGCCGTGGAGATGGCGATCCGCCTGGCCCATGGCGGCGGTGGGATGGAGCCGGCGTGGCGCGCGATCGACGGCGCGCGGCTGGTCCTGTTTGAAGACGCGCCGAAAGGGCACACGTCGGCGCGTCGTGCTGTGGAGATCCTGCGGTCGAACGACGTGTCGGTGGACTTCGCTCCGTACGGCATCGCCAGCAGCCCGGACAAGGTCGCAGCCCTCACCGCCGTCGGAGCGCGCGTTTTTCCACACGTCGGGGAGGCGCTGGAGGATGCGCTTCCCGGATGGCGGGCCTGATCCGGCTCGTGATGAGCTTCCCGCGAACTTGAAGCTCGCGGGAAGCCGGATATCTTGACACCGCGATTCGGGCTGGGTACAATCCCGCCTCTCGGCCGAGATAGCTCAGTTGGTAGAGCACGCGACTGAAAATCGCGGTGTCGCCAGTTCGATTCTGGCTCTCGGCACCATCGCCAAAGAACACACCCCCGGTCTGGGGGTGTGTTGTTGCTTGGAGGGAGCCTTTCCCGGGAATATCAAACCAACCGACGCGGCCGCGAAGGCGGCTCAGGGCGTGCATCGACTGGATCCCCGGTCTCGCGCGGATGACCCTCCAGACACTCGTCGCGCCCGCGAAGGCGGGCGCCCAGGGTTGGGGATAGGTCGCGCCCGCGAAGGCGGGCGCCCAGGGTTAGGGATCGGTCGCGCCCGCGCAGGCGGGCGCCCAGAGTTCATCGCCTGGATCCCCGCTTCCCCTTCGGGATGCCCCACGGGGGTGCGAAGACGCGACGAAGCGCTATACGCGGGGATGACGTGGTTGAGGATTCGTCGCGCCCGCGCATCTCCTGGCGAAGGTCATCGATG
>MGNZ01000037.1:3821-27586 GCA_001795235.1 Chloroflexi bacterium RBG_16_64_32
CGCGAGCCGACCTGGTGGATCGAGCCGGCGGCGCCGCGGCACACCAGCAGGCCGTCGGCCCGGATGCGCGCCGTCTGCCGCCGCCGGCCGCGAAAGTAGAGACGCTGACCGGGTCGCAGCAGGCCTTGCTCGAGCAGAGCTCCGAACGGAAGGCGCGCCAGGCGGCGCGGCTCGGGGGCCTCGAGCAGCGTCTCATCGGACGGCGCCGACGGAACACCTTCGATACGGGAGCGGGCGACATCGATGTAGCGCGGCTCGCGCTCGATGCCGATCCAGTTGCGGCCGAGCCGCTTGGCGACGGCCCCGGTCGTCCCGGAACCGAAGAACGGATCGAGCACGACGTCGCCCGGCCGGGTCGAGGCCAGGAGCACGCGGTAAAGGAGCCCCTCCGGCTTCTGCGTCGCATGGGCCTTGGACCCGTTCCGCTGCAGCCGCTCCGACCCATTGCAGATCGGCAGGAGCCAATCGCTGCGCATTTGCAGACCGTCATTGAGCGCTTTCATCGCGTGGTGCTGGAAGGTGTAGCGCGCCCGGCGGGACGGCACGGCCCACAGCAGCGTCTCGTGAGCGTTGGTGAAGCGCACCCCGCGGAAGTTCGGCATGGGGTTGGTCTTGATCCAGATCACATCGTTTAGGATCCAGTAACCCAGATCCTGCAGGATCGCCCCGACGCGGTAGATGTTGTGGTAGGTACCGATGACCCACAACGAGCCGGTCGGCTTGAGCACCCGTCGGCAGGCCGAGAGCCAGGCCCGCGTGAAGGCGTCGTATTCGGCGAATCCGGCGAAGCGATCCCAGTCGTCATCGACGCCGTCGACCCGGGTTTGATTGGGCCGCCACAGCTCCTGCACAGCTGCAGGTTATAGGGCGGATCGGCGAAGACCAGGTCGACGCACGCCTCCGGCAGACGGCCGAGGACTTCGACGCAGTCGCCCTGGAGGATCTGGTCCAGCGGCAAGGCATCCTCTCGACGCCTGGGCGGTCGCGGGTGATTCCTGGCAGTGCGCGAAGTTCCTCGAGGCACGCGCTACTCGACGCACGCCCCGGCCAAGGTCCACCCGGAGTCCGTCCGGGTGAAGCACTCGCAGTAATCCGTGTTCGCCTCAGGCATCCCGCCGCCCAGGAAATAGAAACCGACCGTGGTCCTGGCGCAGATCTCGTCCTGCGTCGAATTGGGAAGAGGCCGCGTCGACGAGACGCCGAGCCCCCTGCCCTCGACCCCGCGCAGGATCCAGATCCGCGTCGCCCGATAAGGCTCTGGGGCGTACACGATCTGGCCTTGTTGGTTGAACCAGAGCAGGAAGAAGAAGGCGCCGGCGCAGATGAGCCCCCCCAGGACGCTCACCACGCATCCCACTCCCGGCGAAAACGGCAGCCGTTCCTCGCGCCGCGGCGCCTGATCGGTAGGAGGGGTTCCTTCCATGCCCTCCAGTGTAGCCAACTTGCCGCCGCGCGCCAACAGACTCATGCGGCGGAGAATCACAGGAGCCGCCGTAGGCCGGCGGCTCCCGGGGAACGTCACGATCTGGCGGCGACTACGGCTGCAGAACGACGAAGTCGTCGAAGGCGATATCCGCTCCCGGCTCGTCGAAGGTTCCGGCGATCAGTCCCACGTCGCCGCTGGAGAAGGCCGAATCGGTGACGGCGTGGAGCTGCTCGCCATTGGCGTACAGCGTCAGGCTGTCGGCGATGCAGTCGGCGCGGAGGTGGTTGGTGGCCGCGCCCTGGTTGATGGCCTCGGAGGGCGGCCAGCTATCGCTTCCCAGGATCTCCGACGAGCCCCCGGAATACTTCAGGATGGCGTAGAAGCCGTCGCTGCTGATCAGGAAGGCGTAGAAGTTCTCGATGTCCTGGTAACGGCAGACCAAACCGAAGTCGTTGTCGTCCGGGCCGCCGATCTTGGTGGCATCCGCCTCGACCTGCACGTCGGTGAAGGACAGCCCTGGATTGGCCCAGCGGTCGAACCGGGCCTGGTCGACGAAGATCCGGTATTGGCCGTTGTCGTAATCGGTGAGACCCTCGTCCGCCTGGACGCGGTCCCAGCCGCTGTCCGGGTCGGAGAAATCGTCGCTGAAGAGGACGTTGGTGCCGTCCGCCGGCGGGGCTTCGACCACCGGCCCGCCCAGCGCCGAGCATGCCAGAGTCAGGACGAGGAGCGGGACCAGGAAAAGAGCGAACGAGCGCAGAGGCTTGGCCATCGGGTCTCCCATGTCAGCCGGCCGGCGAGCCAGCCGCGGCCGCCGGCGTTGAGGATGGAGCAAGTTTATCCGGTTTCTCTGGAAGGAAAAGGCGTCTGCGGTACCAGTCTCTCGGGGCGCCGGGAGGGGGCTTGCTTGACGGCTGGAAATGGCCGGGGTATCCTTGGCCTCCGCGCGGGTGTAGTTCAGTGGTAGAACGTCTCCTTGCCAAGGAGAAGGTCGTGGGTTCGAATCCCATCGCCCGCTCAGGAAGCTGTCAGCGCTCAGCCGTCAGCCCTCAGCCGGACCCGGAAGGGGTATTGTTCTGGCTGACCGCTGGGAGCTGATCGCTGACAGGGTTTTTTCGGCGACGTAGCCAAGTGGTAAGGCAAGGGTCTGCAAAACCCTCATTCGTGGGTTCAAGTCCCACCGTCGCCTCCTCAACGCGAATCGCCTTCCACAACGCACACGGGCCTACCGGACCTGGTGGGCGCGTTTGCCTTGCTGCCTGAGTTGTCCACTTGGGTACGGGGGCACTCCCCCGAGCGCGCTGATGGAAGGAAAGTTGCGGATCCGTCGCGTCGGACTCCGCCATAATCCCTCTCGGCAAACGCACTGAATCGGCCCATGGCTGGCGCTAGAGGGATTCGAGCATTCCTTTCCGTACATGCCGGGAGGGCCACGACGTGCTGCTCGTCAACACTCAGCGCATGTTGTAGCTCATCCACGGTGGCCGCGCCAACGGCACGCTGGAGCGACGCCCGCAGGTCTATCTCCGCGCCGAAGCCGGCAGTTTACGCCCCTGGCGCACGGTGCAACTGGAGGGCTTCAAGCGTTTCGGGGTGCAGCGTGACTCCGTAGGACCGCTCCGCCTGCTGCAGCGTGAGGTAGCCGTCCTTCACATCCGCCTGGATCATCTCGACCGGGCGCTCGAACGGATGCTTGTAGCCGCCGCCGGTTCCAGTCACCAGGCGCGCCAGGTCGCCGCGGCGGAGCGGATAGCGGGTCAGTTTGCCGCTCCACACAACCGGCTCGCTGGAGCCAGCAGGGATGATCGCCGCGCCGTTGGGTGAACCCTGTTGCCCGCCAGCCGCGCCCCAAGGCGGGAATCGATGCCGCCCGAAGGTCGTGGTCAAAGAGGCCTGTCGGCACAGGATGCGGTAGTCGCGCACCAAGCCACGCCCGCCGCGGTACCGCCCCGCCCCATACGGGACGATGTCCAGGGCGTACTGCTCGACCAAAACCGGGTAGCGCGTCTCACAAACTTCGACCGGGATGTTGTACGTCTCGCCGTCGCCTTGCGCCACAAGGCCGTTCTCGCCGTCCTTGTCGGCGCCGGCCCCCCACCCTCCGGCCTGCGGCTCCACCAGGACGAACAGGCGCCCTTCGTCATCGACACCGCTCAGGCTGGTGCCACAGATACTCAGAAAGTGTCCCACCGTCAGGCGATCTCGGGCGATAGGATACAGGGCGCGCCACAGCAGGTCTACTGCGGCCGCGCCGGCCTCCCAGTAGGTGGAGACCGGGGCCGGTCGCTCGGCCGTGAAGATCGTCCCCATAGGGCACAGGACCTTTACCGGCCGGAAGCAACCCTCGTTGTTGGGGACCTCCGGAGCGGTGATCGCTTTGAAAACCACCCTGCCGGCCGACTGCAACCGCGCCCAAGTGCCGTTGATTGGCCCCCGCACCTGTGGGGAGGAGCCGGTGAAGTCGGCGGTGAACGTCTCGCCGTCGATGGTCACCTTGACGCGGATCGGGATGGGGTCGTCGCTCAGCCCGTCGTCGTCCATCCAACCCTCAGCCTGATAGACGCCCCGTGCTAGCGCCCCCAAGCGCAGGCGGGCGAGGCGCTCGCCATGGTCGAGCATCTCGCCGATGCTCTGGCGGAACTCCATAACCCCGTAACGCTGGCACAGTTCCCGGACGCGTGTCTCTCCTGCGCGCAGGGCCGCCACTCCGGCGTAAAGGTCGGAGAGCGTGCTGTCAGGCAGGCGGACATTGGCGGCGATGAGGTCGATTAGGCTGCCCACCGGCTCGCCGCCGTCGTAGAGCTTGACCGCCGGCAACTGTAGCCCTTCCTGGTAGATTTCCGTGGCGTCGGTCGTCCAGCTGCCGGCCGCCATCCCGCCCACTTCCGTCCAGTGCGCCTTATTGGCGGCGAAGGCCACCAGCTCCCCATCCCAGAAGATCGGCCCGATCAGGCACACGTCCGAGAGGTGGGTACCCCCGCCGGAATAAGGGTCGTTGGTGGCGTACACGTCACCTGACTTCATCGCCTGCGCGCCGTACTTCTCCAGGATTGAGCGCACTGCAGAAGGCAAGACCCCCGTGAAGCCAGGCACGCCCTGCGCCTCGCAGATCAATTCGCTGGCGGGGCTGATCAAGGCACAGGCGTAGTCCAGCACCTCGTAGATGATCGGGCTCTTGCTGGCCTTCCCCAAACGCACAAACATCTCGTCGGCGGCCGCCCGAAGGCTCTCCTGGAGGATGGTCAGCGTGAAGGGGTCAAACGCCATGAGACCTCTCTCAGGGTTCGACCGGTCGGCGGCGAGCCCCCTGGCGCAGTCCTTGCGTGGCCTGCAATTCAACGGCCAGGGTAGCGGGGTCGATGACCACGCCGTAGATCTTCGCCGCTTGGGCCAAGGTCAGGGTTTCATCACGCACGTCGTCCCGGACACGGGCAGGATCCCGCTCGAACGGTTCCCCGTACCCGCCGCCCGTTCCGGTGATCAAACGCGCCCGATCGCCGCGCCCAAGCCGGTACCGCGCCAGCTTGCCTCGCCGCACCACCGGCTCGCTCGCGCCGTGGGGGATCACCTCCACTGCGTTGGGCGATCCGTCGGCCCCACCCTCGGCGCCCCAAGGCGGGAACTTGAATCGGCCAAAGGTGGCGGTCAGCTCGGCCTGCTCGCACAGTACCCGGTACTCGCGCACCAACCCGAACCCGCCCCGAAAACGTCCCACGCCGGCAGGCTGAACGGTGTTCAGTGTGAACTGCTCCACGAGGATCGGATAGCGCGTCTCGCATACCTCGACCGGCATGATGGTCGTTTCGCCGTCGCCCGCAGGGACCATGCCGTTCTGACCGTCGCGGTCGGCCTTCGCCCCCCAACCACCCGCTTGCGGTTCGACCAAGACGAACTGCCCACGCTGCTCATCCACGCCGCTGACAATCGTGCCGCAGACGCTCAGGTGATGACCGACCGGCAGACGAACCTTTGCGATGGGGAAGAGCGCCATCCAGATCAGATCGCTGGCATAGGCCCCCGTCTCCCAATAGGTCGAGACTGGCGCCGGCCGTAAGGCGGTGAAGAGAGTGCCCTCTGGGCAGATGACCTCTACGGGCCGGAAATAGCCTTCGTTGTTGGGGAATTCGGGATCCGTCGCCTCCTTGAAGATTTCGCGGACGCCCACTTGTAGGCCGGGCCAGGTGGTGTTGATTGGGCCCACCGTCTGGGGAGCCGAACCTGTGAAATCGGCGGCGAAACGCTGCGGAGTAATGGTGACTTTGACACAAACGCGCAGCGCTTCGTCCGAAAGGCCGTCGTCGTCGATCCACATCTCGGCCGCGTACTCGCCCGGGGGAAACTCCGCCAAGCGGGCCAGGGCCGCTTGTTCGGCGCGGTCCAGCATCGAGGCCATCGCCTCGCGCAGCGCTTCGAGCCCGTACTTCTCACAAATGCTCAACATGCCTCGTTCCCCGGCACGCAGGGCGGCGACGCCCGCGCGGAAGTCACCCAACGTCATGTCGGGAAGGCGCACGTTGGCTCTCAGCAGGTCGATCAAGTCCTGCACCGGCCTGCCCTCTTCCATGATGCGCACACCGGGTAACTGGAGCCCCTCCTGGTAGATTTCTCTGGAGTCGGTGGTCCAGCTCCCGGCCGCCATACCGCCCACTTCCGTCCAGTGGGCTTTCTCCACGGCGAATCCGACGAGGTCACCTCGGAAGAAGATGGGCGCCACCAACACCACATCGGAGAGGTGGGTCCCCCCGCCGCGATACGGGTCATTGGTGGCGAAGACGTCCCCTGGGCGCAGTGCCGCGGGGCCGAACTTTTCGGAGATGTCTTTGGCGGCGAAGCTCAGGCAGCCGATGAAGCCCGGCACACCCGCCGCCTCGGCGATCAACTCCCCCTGAGCCGTGACCAGCCCGCAGGCCATGTCGAGCACCTCATAAATGATCGGGCTCTGGGCGGTCCGGCCGAGGGTGACGAACATCTCTTCGGCGGAGGCGCGCAGCATCTCGCCGATGATCTCGACGGTGAAGGGGTCGGTCCTCACGCCGTCACTTGCTGCCCGGGCAAGCGCGTTCCCATAGGCGCAGGTTGGCGAAACAGACCCCAGCCTTCGATCTCTTGTCGCGGCGGCGCCTCGCTGCCCCACACCCGGCTCGGATGCCAGCCGAATCGCTCGGCCAATTCGGCCAGGAACTCGGCGTACTTGAACGGGGCGGTGACGGCGTCGATCACAGGCACGCCCAGCTCATCCTGCATCTGGCGATGGAATCCGTATTCGGCTGTGCACCCAAGGATGAGCACCTCAGCGCCGTCGTCTTGGACCGCCTTGCGCCCCTCGGTCAGCAGGCGCTCGCAGGTGCGATCGTGATCGGTCTGGAAGTCGTGGACACCCAGCTCGAGGGGACGCATCGAAACCATCCGGTGACCGTGTCCGTAGAGGTGTACGTTCTCGGTCATCTTGGGAATCCATTTGCGGCGCCCCACCAGAACGGAGAAGGTGTTTCCCAGATTGCTGGCGATGGCCGTCGCCGACTGACAGGGGGCGGTGACGACCGCGCGACGGGAGATCTCGCGCGCCTCGCGCAACCCCACGTCATAGAAGCAGCCGATGACGATGGCATCGTACTCGAGGGAGGCCTCATAGGCAATCCTCACCAGGTCGCCGATGACGAGGCCTTCATAAGCGTGGTATTCGACGTGTTTGGGCCGGTCGGGAGGGAGGGAGATGGCGTCCACCTGCGTGCCCTCCCGTTTGGCTTCTTCGAGGATCTTGAGCATGTCGGGTGTGAAGACATCGGTCCCGATCGGATCAATCCACAGGACGCGCATCGCTGGAAATCCTTTCCTGGAAGCCACGGCTCCGCTCGCTATGGACGACATCTGCCCCGGCCCAAGAAATGCGGGTGCTGTGGCGGACGAGCGGCGTCGGCCTGAGAACCGGGCCGTCCTGCCTCGCGCCCAGACCCGGTTGGGCGGAGCGGCTTAACCCTGGGTAGAGCGCTCAACCTTTGCGCCCGTGGGTCAGCTTCTCCACCTCCAGCGTCGTGGCGTGGAGGACGACGCCGTAGGATTTCTCTGCTTCCTCCAACGTGATGTATCCGTCCTTCACGTCGCTCTGGACTTTCTCAACGGCGCGCTCCAGGGCGTTTCCATACCCTCCGCCCGTGCCGGTGATGAGCCGGGCGACGTCACCCTTCTTCAGACGGTACTGGGCAGCTTTGCCGAAGATCTCCGGCGGGCGCCCGTCGTCGAAGAGGATCTTGGTGTAATTGCGTGAACCCTGCGCGCCGCCCTGCATCCCCCACGGAAGGTATTTGAAGCGGCCGAAGGTTCCGGTGAACCAAGCTTCGTCGGCGGTGATGCGGTAGTCGCGCACCAACCCGCGCCCGCCGCGGGATTTGCCCGATCCACCCTCGGCGATGTCGAGCGCGAACTGATCGACCAGCACGCCGTAGCGAGTCTCGCACACCTCCACCGGGATGACGTAGGTTTCGCCGTCGCCCACGCACACTAGGCCGTTCTCGCCGTCCTTATCGGCTCCCGCGCCCCACCCGCCGGCCTGAGGCTCGACCAACAGGAACAGCTGGCCGGTGTCCGGGTGCAGGCCGGCGACGATGGTCCCGCACACGCTCAAGAAGTGGCCGGCGGGCAAGCGACCCGGCAAGACGGGGGCCATGGCCTTGCAGATCAAGTCCGCGGCGTAGAGCATGGTCTCCCAGTAGGTGGAGACCGGGGCGGGGCGGCGGCAGGTGAAGATGGTGCCTTCTGGGCAGATGACCTCCAGCGCCCGGAAGCAGCCCTCGCTGGCGGGGATGGAGGGATCGGTCAGGGCCATCAACACAGCGCGCGCCGCAGAGTACAGGCCGGTCCGGGCGCAGTTGACCGGGCCCGGGACCTGAGCGTGGCTGCCGGTGAAGTCGCAGACGATCCGGTCGCCGTCGATGGTGACCTTGACACGCACCTCGAAGGGGCCGTTGCCGATGCCATCGTCGTCGATGGTATCCACCGCCTCGTAGACTCCATCGGGCAGCTTCTTCAGTTCCTGGCGGGTCAACTCTTCGCCATGGTCGAGCAAGGCCTCAATGCCGCGCAAGACCAGGTCCACGCCGTACTTGTCGCACATCTCCCGGAAGCGGCGCTCGGCGATCCGCATCGAGGCAACCTGGGCATACATGTCGCCGATGCTCATGTCGGGGGTGCGTACGTTGGCGCGGATGATGTCGAGCAGGCTTTGGACCGGCTCCCCCTGGTCGAAGAGCTTGATGCAGGGGAACTGAAGCCCCTCCTGATAGACCTCGGTGGAATTGGTGGTCCAACTGCCCGCCGCCATGCCCCCCACCTCGGTCCAGTGGCCCTTATTGGCGGCGAAGGCGACCAACTGGCCGTTGTAGAAGATCGGGGCAAGGATGGAAACATCCGACAGGTGCGTGCCGCCGCCGGTGTATGGGTCGTTGGTAATGTAGATGTCGCCCGGCTTGAGGTTCGCGGCGCCATGTTTGTCCAGCACGCTGCGAACACCGAAATCGAGCGTACCCAGGAAGAGGGTCACCCCATTGCCCTGGGTGATCAGTCGGCCTTGGGCGTCAGTCAGCCCCACGGCATAGTCCAGCACCTCGTAGATGATGGTGCTCATGCTGGTTCGCTGCATGGTCACGAACATCTCGTCGCCGATCGCCACCAACCCTTCCCGGATGATCTCCAACGTGAAGGGGTCGAACTCATTCTTGCCTTGGGAGCCGCTTCGGGCACCCGATCGTGCCGGTCCCTGTGCGGCCTGTGGGCTGGCCTTTGCCATCGCTGCCTCCTCGCCTGGCTAGCCGAGCATTTCGATGTGCAGGAAGCCGAATTCGTCGCGGTTGAGCTTCTGATCCGGGAAGACCACGGTGGTCGAGGCGGGCTCTTCCACCACGGCGGGTCCCTTCACGGCGACGCCTAGCGGCAACCGCTCGCGTTCGTAGATGGTGGCCTCGGCGAAGCCCAGCTCGTCGAAGTTGACGCGACGGGCCCCTTTCCGCGCCTCGGCGAGCTTGCCTTGCCGGATGTCGAGTTTCCTGAACTCCGGCTTCTTCACCCGCCCTACGGCGGTGAGGTGGTAGTTCACCAGCTCCACAGGTGTCTCCAGCCGGAAGGTGTAGGTCTGTTCATGCAGGGCGTGGAAGCGCTCGTTGATGTCCGGCATCGCCCGGTCGTCGATCGCGCCGGCGGGCAGCCGCACCTTGACGGTGTGCTCCTGGCCCATGTAGCGCATGTCGGCGAAGCGCTGGAAATCCATGTCGGCTTCCCGGACGCCTTCGGCGGTCAGATCTTGCAGGGCCTGCGCCTCCACCTCGGCATAGATCGCGTTCAGCCGCGCCGGGTTCACCTGGTCGGTGCGGGTGATCAGGGTCCGGATGTAGTCGCGCCGCAGGTCGGTCATGAGCATCCCCCAGGCCGAAAACACGGCCGGCTCGACGGGGATCAGGACCTTCTTGACGCGCAACTCGCGCATCAGCGCTCCGGCGTGCATGGCGCCCCCGCCGCCGAAGGCGATCAGAACGAAGTCACGCGGGTCGTAGCCGCGGCGCACCGAGACCAGCTTGAGAGCATTGATCATGTTGGCGTCGGCGATACGGATGACGCCCATCGCCGCCTCTTCGATGCTCAAGTGGAAGGCCTCGGCGATGGGCCGCATGGCCGCTTCGGCCCGCTGCACATCCAAGGGGATTTCGCCGCCCAGGAAGTAGGCCGGATTGATGCGCCCGGCCAGGACATTGGCGTCGGTCACCGTGGGCTGATCGCCGCCCCAGCCGTAGCAGGCCGGGCCGGGGGCGGCGCCGGCGCTGACCGGCCCCACCCGCAGCGCGCCTGCCCGGTCAATCCAGGCGATCGATCCGCCGCCGGCGCCGATCTCCACGATGTCCACGGTCGGGGCGAGGATCGGGTACCCGGCGGTATCGCGCCGCTGCTCGATCTTGTACTCGGTAGTGATCTTGGGCGTGCCTTTCTCCACCAGCGAGGTCTTGGCCGTCGTGCCTCCAATGTCGAGCGAAATGACGTTGGGCTCGCCGATCAAATCGCCGACGTGGGCCGCGCCGATGACCCCGGCGACCGGTCCCGATTCGACAAGATTGATCGGGGAGCGTTTGCCCGACTCGAACGTCGCACTGCCGCCGTTGGACTGCATCACGTGCAGGACGCGGCGGTCCATCCCCATCTTCGTCAGATCGCGCTCCAGGTGATCCAGGTACGCGCGAGCGGTGGGATGGACGTAGCTATTGAGCACGGCCGTGCTGGTGCGCTCGTACTCCCGCCATTCCTGGGTGATCTGGTGCGAGAGCGTGAGGGGGATGTCCGGGGCGAGCTGGCTCACGATCTCGCCGCACTCGATCTCATGGCTCGGGTTGGCGTAGGAGTGCAGGAAGCAAACGGCGATGGCCTGCGCGCCTTCGGCCAGGATCTTCTCCACCGCCTGGCGCACGTCAGCCTCGTTGAGAGGCGCGAGCTCCTCGCCTTTGTAGTTGACGCGCTCGTGCACTTCCCGACGCAGGTAGCGCGGGACGAAGGGCTTGGGTTTCGTGTAGGACATGTTGTAAATGTCGGGGCGGTTGGCGCGGCCGATTTCCAACACGTCGCGGAAGCCCTGGGTCGTGATCAGGGCGGTCTTGGCGCCCTTGCGCTCGGTCAGGGCGTTGATGATGACCGTCGAGCCATGGACGAAGAAGCTTGTCCGCGGGACGTCCACCCCCGCTTTGCGCAGCGTCCCCACCACCGCCTCGGAGAAGTCCGCCGGCGTGGTCGAGACCTTCGTCATGCCCACCCGGCCGGTTTCCTCGTCCAGATACGCCAGATCGGTAAACGTGCCGCCAATGTCACTTGCCACGCGCATGACGCTCTCCTTTCCAGATCACGAGCCGGGCCGTCCCGTCCCTGCCCGGTCTGCCCATGTGGCAAAAGGCCAACCGAGAAGATGCCCAGATGGAAACTCGCCTACCACCCCCGACCAGGTCAGGTGGGCCAACCCTGCGCGGTCACCTCCACAGGCTGTTCGAAAAGGTGGCAGCGCGCGGTGTGGCCGGCGCTGGTTCCGACCAGGATCGGGTCTACGTGTTTGCAGATGTCCATCACCTGCGGGCAGCGTGTGTGGAAGCTGCAGCCCTTGGGCAGGTTCACCGGGCTGGGGATCTCACCGGTGGAGATGATCTTCTTCGGTTTGACGGCTTCCTCCGCTTCGGAAACAACCGGGATCGAAGACAGGAGCATCTGGGTGTAGGGATGCTGTGGGAATTGAAAGAACTCCGCGGCATCGGCCACCTCGCAGATCCTACCGAGGTACATGATGGCTACGCGCGAGGCGACGTTGCGCATCAAACTCAGGTCATGAGTGATGAAGAGATAGGTCAGGTCGAACTCACGCTGCAGCCGAATCAGCAGGTTGATGATCTTGCCCTGCACCGAGACGTCCAACGCCGAGGTCGGCTCGTCCAGGATGACCAGCGAAGGGTTGGTGGCCAGCGCCCTGGCGATGGCCACAATCTGCTTCTCGCCGCCGCTCAGCATCTGAGGGTACTTGTGCATGTATTCGGGCGGGAGATCCACGAGATCCAGCAGGCGGACGACCTCTTGGCCAAGATCCTTGCCCGGCGCGTGGATGCGCAGGGGCAGCTCCAGGATCTGTTGGATGGTTCGGCGTGGGTTGAGCGATGACCCCGGATCCTGGAAGACGATCTGGATTTCCTTGCGCAGAGGCAGGGCGCGCTTCAGCCCGTTGGCGAACAGGTCCTGGCCGCGGAAGAGCAGCGTCCCTCCGCTCGGCTGAACCATCCCCACCGTCATGTAGGCGATGGTGCTCTTTCCCGAGCCCGACTCGCCCACGAGGCCCAGCGTCTCGCCCCGGCGCACGCGGAAGGAAACCCCGTCCACCGCCTTGACCGTAATCGGACGGCGGTTCATCAGGCTCTCATAGCCGATGACGAAGTGCTTCTTCAGATCTTGGGCGATCAGGACCTCGTCGTCCATCAAGCCTGGGCCTCATTCCTATGCCGTTCGGCCTCCGGACTGTAGAGAAAGCATGCCGCCTGGTGGCCCGCCTCCGCCTGGAAGAAGGGAGGTTTCTCCCGTCGGCAAACAGGCATCACGTGGGGGCAGCGGGTGTGGAAGCGGCAGCCGGACGGTGGATGCTGGTAGGAAGGAAGGCGGCCTGGGATCCCCATCGCCATTCCGCCGCCGGTGAGCTTGGGCACGGCCTCCATCAAGCCTCGGGTGTAGGGGTGGAGCGGGTTGGCGAACAGCCTGCGGGTGGGCGCCACTTCGACCATGTTGCCGGCATACATCACGTACACGCGATCGGTCATCTCGCGCACCACGCCCAACGAGTGGGTGATCAGGATGACCGAAGTCCGTTTCCTCTCCACCAACTCGCCCAGCAATCGGATCACTTGATCTTGAATCGTCACGTCCAGCGAAGTGCCCGGCTCATCGGCGATCAACAATTCCGGGTTCGTCGCCAGGGCCATCCCGATGCAGACACGCTGGCGCATGCCGCCGCTCAATTGGATCGGGTAGGCGTCGAGCAGGCGCTCGGGGTCGGCCAAGGCCACATCCTGGAGCGGGATGAGGGCCTTCTGGCGAATCTGGCGCCGCGACAGGCCTCGGTTCTCCGGCGCGGAATAGCGGATGACCGGCCCCAACTGTTCCCCGATGGTGAAGACCGGGTTGAGAGAGGCGGTGGGATCCTGGAAGACCATCGAGATCCCCGGGCCCCGCACCTGGCGCATCTGATCGGGCCTCATTCTTAGGAGGTCCTCCCCTTGGAAGAGGATTTCGCCCCTGGGGACGACGGCGGGGGGGATGGGCAGGATCCGCAGGATCGCCTTCATGGTGGTGGTCTTGCCGCATCCGGTCTCGCCGACCAATCCCACCTTCTCGCCGGCGTCGACCGAGAAGGTCACGCCGTCCAGCACCTTCAGGACGCCGGAGTAGACCTTGAAATGCACCGAGAGGTCTTTGACTTCCAGCAGCCGAGGCGGGGCGGACAGGCTCACACCTCCTCGCCGGCGAAGAGATCCCGCAGGCCGTCGCCCAGCAGGTTGAAACCCAAGACCACCGCCACGATGGCCAGCGCGGGGAAGATCGAGACCCACCACTGGTCCGGCAAGAAGCGGGCTCCCTTGGCCACCATCGTCCCCAACGCCGGCGTGGGTTCTTGCACCCCCAGTCCGACGAAACTCAGCATGGAGCCGATGATGATGACCCAGCCCATGTCCAAGCTCATCTTGGTGAAGATCGGCGAGATCATGTTGGGCAGAAGCTCGCGGAACAGGATGTGAGCCGTGCTGGCGCCCATGGTCTCGGCCGAGCTGACAAAGAACTCGTTGCGCAGCGTGCTCGCCAGCCCATACACCAAGCGGGTGTACCAGGGCCACCACATGAGCGAGACGGCGACCATCGAGTTGGTCAAGTTGGGTTTCAGCACCGAGGCGATCGCCAGGGCAAGGATGAGCGGCGGAACGGCCAGGAACACGTCGGTCAGACGCATGATAATCGTATCGACCCGTGTGCCCTGGGCGTAGCCGGCGATCAGCCCCAGCAAGACGCCGACCGGCACCACCAACGCCAACACGACCACGCCCATCCACAGCGAGAGGCGGAAGCCAAAGATCACTCGGCTCAAGATGTCTCGCCCGATCTCGTCTGTGCCAAAGGGATACTCCAGGCTGGGCGGCAGGTGGGCATGGCCGAAATCGGTGAAGGGTTCAGCGTGATCCGGATGGGGAGCGACCCAGGGAGCGAAGATCGCCAGCAGGGTGACCAGGAGCACCATCGCCGCGCCCAGGATCGACAACGGATTGCGCGAGAACTTGTACCAGCCCCGTCCCAAGTTCTCCATCCGGTTCTGGCGCTGCAGCTCCCGGACGTACTGGCGCGTGATGGGGGGAGCCAGCTTTTCGACCTTGCCTTGCTTGGCCACCGGACTACTCGCTCCTCGCGGCGCGCAAACGAATCCTCGGGTCGAGGCCCCCCACCACGAGGTCGACCACGATGTTAACCGTGATGAAGATCACGCCGAGGACCAGGATGACCGCCGAGATGGCGTTCAAGTCCTTGCGCAACATGGCGTTCATGCCGTAGCGGGAGAGCCCCGGCCAGTTGAAGATCAACTCGACCAGGAAGGCATTGCTGAAGCTGCCGGCGAAGTCCAGGCCAAGAATGGAGACGGTGGGGATAAGAGAGGGCTTGAGCAAGAAGCGCCCCATCACGATCCGCTCCGGAATGCCCAACGACCGGGCCGTGGCGATGTAGTCTTTGGAGAGGTTATCGGCCATGGTGGCGCGGGTGATGCGCGCCTCCTGCGACAGGGCGCCCAGCGCCAACGCCACCGCCGGCATGATCAGGTGCTTCAAGGCGTCCCAGAAGGTCGCCAACTGGCCGGCGAGCAAAGCGTCGACGGTCATCAAGCCGGTGACGGTGGGCGGCGCAGGGATCCCATCCGACAACCGTCCGATGGCCGGCAGCCAGCCCAGCGCCAGGCCGAAGATGAGCAGGAGTATGATGGCAAACACGAAGGCCGGCGTGACCACTCCCATATAGGAGAGGATGCGGACGACATTGTCGACCCAGGTGTCTTTGTGCCGGGCCGAGAGCGTCCCCAGGCCGATTCCGGCCACGCCGCTGATGATCCCCGCCAGCAGCACCAGCTCGAAGGAGGCAGGGAAGAACTCGATGATGTCGTTGGCCACGTCGCGCCGCGTCACCAACGAGATGCCGAAGTCACCTCCGAGCGCGCCCCGCAGCCAGTAGACGTATTGCACCGGCACGGGGTCGTTGAGGTGCATGTCCTCCCGCAGCCTTTCCACGACCCATTGCGGCGCGCGTGCCCCCAGCGCCGTGCGGGCTGGATCCCCGGGCAAAATCCGGGCGATGATGAAAATTAGGACCGACAAGCCCAGAAGCACGAAGATGGATTGGTAGATGCGGCGAGCCAGGAAAGCGAGTAACCTCATGGTCGACCACGCCTCACGTGGAGAACGATCGAGCCCGCGTCGAGCGGGTGGGGGGAGCCCTCCCGAGAGCTCGGAGGGCTCCCCCGCGGGTGCCTAGCCGTTCAGCCGGATATGGCCGCGCCTAGCGATTCACCCCGATCCATGGCAGGAACAATTGGTAGCCCATCACGGCGCTGTTTGCCTCCGGCGTCCAGTCGACGTAGTCCACCACAGCGTGCTGCTCGAGCTGGTCGTAGAGGAACAGCGAGGGTGCCATGTCCATGATCGTTGCCTGAAGGTCAAGGTATTTGGCAAAGCGTGCCTCCTCGTCCACCGTCGCCAGCGCGTCTTCGATCGCGGCGTCCAGCTCGGGGTCCAGCAACCACTCGTTCTGCTGCCAGGTGGGGGCGGTGCTGGAGTGATAGCGATCCTTGATCATCAGGCCCGCCTCGGGCAGAGCCGAGGAGACGTAGATGGTGACGATGTGCGGGCTGGTCTCCTGCTTGGCCGTGTTCTCGACCACCGTCAGCCACGGCACCGAGACGACCTCCACCGGGATGCCGATCTCGGCCATGTTGGCCTGGAAGAGCAGGGCGAACTTCTCCTCGGCGGGCACCTCGGACACCCAGTCGATCTGAACCGGGTACTTGTCCAGCTCGTCCGCGTACGCGCACTGTGCCAGCTCGGCGCGCGCCTGGTCGAGATCGCGGTGGAAGGTGAAGACATTCGGGTCGTGACCGCCGAGCGTGGCGGGCACCGGGCCGACCATTTGCTGGGTGCCCGGCCACTCCAGCGCGACGGCGGCCTGGTAGTCGAAGGCCCAGGACATCGCCCGCCGGCAGTGGACATCATCGGTGGGTGGGATGCGGTTGTTGACCATGTAGTAGAACGACGACATCGTCGGGAAGACCATGATCTCGACCCCATCGATTTTGTCGAGGGCCTGGAAGGCCTCGACCGACTGCCACTGGTCGGAGATCTCCAGCTCGCCGGTGCTGATAAGGGTGCGGACCGTGACCGCCTCGGTGGTGCCGATGAACTTGACCTGGTCAGCGGCATTCGAGGCGAACGCGGCCGCGTTCCACCAGCCCTCAAACTTCTCGAGCAGAGCGTACTCTTCCAGCCGGAACTCGATCACCGTGTACGGTCCGGAGCCGGCGTCGTGGGTCAGCAGCCACTCCTTGCCGTAGTCGCCCTCGTCACCGTAGGGGCCTTCGGCGTTGGTGTTGGCGCGGACCAAGTCCTCGTTGACGATGTACAGGCGAACGAGGCTGGGGACGAACAGGCCGCTGGGCTGCTCCAGCGTGAAGACGACCGTGGTGTCATCGGGGGCGCTCACGTCCGTGACGCCGCTGATGAGGTAGGCGTACCCCTCCCCGATGGTGTGAAGCCGGTTGTAGCTGTAGACCACGTCGCTGGCGAGCACCTCGCTGCCGTCGTGGAACGTGGCGCCGCTGCGCAGGTGGAAGGTGTAGGTCAGGCCGTCGTCCGAGACGTCCCACGATTCGGCCAGATAGAGATCCATGCCGCCTTCGGCGTTCGGGAAGATGAGCGTGTCGTACAGGTTGGCCAGGGCGGTGGACCCGACGTAGTCACTGCCGACGGCCGGGTCGACATATAGTGGCCAGGCGAAAGTGATCCTCAAGAGGCTGGGCTCGGCCGACGGCGTCTCAGCGCCGACCGGGGTTTCCCCTTTCCCCGGGGTGGGCACAACCTCCGTTGGGGCCGGCGCGCAGGCGGCGATCCACAACACCGCCAGGGCCAGAAACGGTAATCGCTTGTTCATCTCGCTCCTCCTCAAGGAATGGCGATCCTCATATGCGGGTTGCGAGGGCTCAAGATTCCGTGCTCGTGACAGGACAGCTCGGAGCCTTGAGCCAGGACGTGGGGTTCCGGTCGTGGTCGGACATCACCTCCCTTTCTGACCACCGCGCGGGCGGTCGAATGGATCACCCCGGCAGCGGCACAGCGCTCTCTTGGTAGCCGACGGCCTCGATCACCA
The DNA here is from genome assembly GCA_001795235.1 of Chloroflexi bacterium RBG_16_64_32. Lineage (GTDB taxonomy): Bacteria > Chloroflexota > Dehalococcoidia > SM23-28-2 > RBG-16-64-32 > RBG-16-64-32. Next base: position 21,196 of record MGNZ01000037.1, read on the forward strand.
GCTCGGTGCTGAGCGCGGCCCGATCCCCCAGCGTGACGGCAAAGAGGATCGTCTCGGCGATGGTCTTGGTCGAGATCACCATCGATGGGTCCAGGTCCGGAGTGGCCGCCCAGCGCATGGGCGTGTCCACGGGTCCCGGGCAGATCACCACCACTCGGATGTTTTCGGGCTTCAGTTCGAGGGCCAGGGCGCGGCTGAAACCGATCAGGCCGGCCTTGGCCGCGGTATACGCGGTCACCTGCGCATGTCCGGTGAGGCCCACCTTCGAGGCGATGTTCACCACATACGCCCCCTGCGACGCCCGCAGCAGGTCGAGCATGGCACGGACGCACAGGTACGGACCCTTGAGGTTGGTGTCGATCACCCGATCCCAGTCTGCCTCCGACGTGGCGTCGAGATCGGCGATGAGGGAGTGGCCGGCGCTATTCACCAGCACGTCGACGTGCCCGTAGGCCTTGCGCACGGCCTGCGCCAGGTGCAGGACGCTGTCCGGCCGGGTGACGTCGACGGGCAGGGCGGTCGCCTCGCCGCCGAGGGCGGTGATTTCGGCCGCCACGGCCTCCAATTGGGAGGCGGTGCGGGCGGCCACGACGACCCGGGCGCCGGCCGAGGCAAGCCGGCGGGCGGTCTCCCGCCCGATGCCCCGTCCTCCACCGATGACGACCGCGACTTTGCCTGCAAGCAGCCCGCGCCCGTCACCACGACTTTCTACGTGCGCCATTCCTGGGTCCTCTTGTGCAGTAGATCTACACAGTCTCCTTCAGAAAGTCGACTAGGTTGGAGAGTGTCTTCTGCAGCTGGATGCGTGTCAGACGTTCAACTGCCTCAGAATCGCGCTGCCGCAATTCGACGAGGAGCTCCTCTTGGTCGGCAATCGTGTGCCTGTAGTAGTGGTCAATTGCGAAGGCAATTCGCCTGTACAAATCGGCCAAATCCAAGTGCTTCATGATCAACTCATACAGGCGCGGTCGGTCGGCGATGGCATATAGGCTCGCATAGAACTGGCGATTGACCGCCAGTAGCCGCCAACGATCTCCTTGTTGAAACATCTCTTTCATCTGGTTCAGCAACGCTTCCAATTCGTCAATGTCGTGGTCGCTGATCTTCTCCGCTGCCAGACTAGCCCCGTAGCCCTCGATGGCGATGCGGATGCTGTAGATGCCTTCCAGCTCCGACAACGAAAAATCGGCTACGGAAGCGCCCTTGTGGGGAGAGAAGGTGATGAGCCCATCTGAGGCGAGCCGATAAAGTGCCTCGCGTATAGGGGTGCGACTTACGCCGAATTGCTCGGCAAGCTCCGTTTGCACGAGGCGTTCGCCAGGCCGAAGCTCTCGTCTTAGGATCAAGGTTCGAATGCGGTCCGCGACGGACACTTGCGTTGCGATACGGCCAGGGATGGGCTGCGAGGCCACATGATCTGGCATTGGACTGTGATCCTTGAAGGCGCTGGCTTTACGCCAAGCGAGAGGAGCTCCGGCGAGTCGGGCAACAGCTTAGAGCATCTAGGCTACCAGGGATTGAATACAGTATTGGATACAGCTCTTAGTCTACGGCCTTCCTTCGGCAGAGTCAAGCAGGGCTTGCTCAGATTTTGTCTTCCTAGGCCTTCGACCTTCTTCATCCACCCGCCTCGCCAATGTTCGCCGCCTCCATCGCCCCCGCCAGATTGCGGTGCATCGACTCCATGTCGGTCTCGAAGGCCGGTGTCCACGGAGGCGGCACCAGCACACGCAGCGGCAAGTGTTGTTGGTCGGGTAGCACGAAAACCGCCTCCCCGACCTTGAGCTGTGAGAGCGAACCAACTTCCTCCCGGCTGAGCATGAGACGTTCCCCGATCTCATGCACCAGGCCGACGGCTTGAAAGCAAGAGATTGCAGTAGAGTGCACACCAATCGCAAATCGCGTTATTGTCTGTTGCCTGGCTCCAGAAGACGGATAAGGGTCTCGGTCAGGCGGGCAACTCAGAATCAGCAGACCCTTACGCGGGATCCAGCCAAAGGCGAGCAAGGGTCCCTGCGGTCGCCGCAGTCGGGTCCTGCAAAACCCCGATGCGTGGGTTCAAATCCCACCGTCGCCTCCTGAACAAGGGGCATCGTGAAAGACCGTATGAGGGTCTCCCGAAATCGGGGAGACCCTTATGCGTCTTCCGGGATTCCGTATCGGGGGCATGGTTGCGAAAGATGGTCAAGACCAGCTATGTGGAGTCAAGAGGCAGTTTCCCTCACAGCTGGAACGTAGGGCTTGTTGTCCCGCAGGACAGCGTAGATGATGTGCACCAGCTTGTTGGCGACAGCCCCGACGGCGGCGAAGTGGTGCTTCCCTCCGCGTCTCTTTTCTTCGTAGAACGGCTTCAAGGCCGGGTCATCGCGAGCGGCTACTTGGGCGGCTTGCCAGATGGCTCGGCGAAGGTAGTGTGATCCACGCTTGGACATGCGGGTGCTGCGAGCGCGGAACTCCCCTGTTTGGAAGACTATCGGATCAATGCCGGCATAGGCGACGAGTGCGGATCCGTTCTTGAAGCGACGGATGTCTCCGATCTCACCTAGAATGGCGGCTGCCAGAACAGAACCAATGCCGGGTATTGAGGTCAGGTGTTGGGGGACTTGCTCAAGATAGGCAGCGATGCGCTCCTCCAAGTCGGTCACTTGTTCCCTGAGGAAGCGAATCTGAGCCAGCAGGATTTGAAGCTGGGCGGTTAGGGCGTCCAGCGCCAGTGTCACGCCAAACGAGTTGCGGGCCGCTTCCTGGATCTGCTCAGCCTTGGCCCGCCCGAAACGGCCACGACTGTGCTTGTGCAGTAGGCTCGCCAGCTGATCCAGGTCGAGCTCGGCGATCTGCTCCGGCGTGGGATGTGCCTGCAGCAGCGCAGCAGCCGTTGTCCCAAACATGTCCCCGAATAGGGTCTCGAACTCGGGGAAAACCTGGTCCAGTACGCCCACACAGTCCCGATGTCCTTTCGGGAGAACCCGCCTTTTTTGGTCAGCTATCTGGTCGACCATCTCCGATCGCAGCCGGCTGAGATGGCGCAGGCCGACCACGGCGTCGCTGGCCAAAGCCGTCTGGACGATGGGCTCCAGCCCAGCACCTCCGCGATGCACCAGGCGTCTCGCCGGTCATTCTTGACCGGCCGGATTTGAAGACGTCGGTAGGCGCTGGTTTGCAGGGGATTCAACGCAATCACTTCATGTCCGCACTTCCGCAGGTGCGAGTACAGCGTCAACCAGTAGTGACTTGTAGCCTCCAGGCCGAAGACCACCGTTTGTCGCTCGGGATTCGCCTGCTCGACCCGGTCGATAAGGCGGCTCAGACCAACATGGGAATTGGCGATCCTGAAGGGCTTGCCCCGCGCTTCTCCTGCGTCATCCAGGTGAACCACCTCGTGTGAGCGTTTGGCCACATCAATCCCGACGTACAGCATGCGGATACCCTCCCGGCTCCCGAAGCCTCGCCGTCGGGGTATCCCCAAGCCTGCCGAGAGGCAACCTCGTCCGAGATCCGTGGACTGCGGCCCATGGCACCGCACGCCAGGGCAGGTGTTCCGCCGCGCCACATCCAGCTCATTCGCCCTTCACCCGGCAGGCCGGGGCAACATCCTTGAGTCGAGGAAAGCGATCGCTCCCTCATGGTCTGGGCCGTTGACCCCGGATGGCTGATGCGATTCTCCTCCTACCCACCTGCGGCGCCAAGATGGCCATCGGTGCACAACTCAATATACGAGGGTCTGGGTCCGCCGGGCACCACCGAAATCGCAGACCCTTATGCGGAATCCGGCAAAAGGCGAGGAAGGTTCTTTTTCGCCGCTGCCGGGTCCAACAAAACCCTCATGCGTGGGTTTCCCTCGCTGCGCTCGGGACTTCGTCGCGGAGCATCCCGAGGCGTAGCCGAGGGGCAAGTCCCACCGTCGCCTCCTGATGATGGGGCATATTGAACCTCAGCGCTGCATGATTCGCCAATTGGCGATATTCCAGACCCACTAACGCTCATTCTCTGGCCATTACTCCCGCCTGACGCGAACCTTGGCAACCTGGGCGCGCTGTTGACTCTGCCATGCCTTCTGCGCGAGAGTCGCTGTATAGTAAAAGTTCCTTCAAGGCAATCGTAGCTGCTCTACAAGCACCGGCGATTGCCGATGTGGCCTTCCGCGCAAGGGGGATGAAATTGGGCGTCAGGGGATCGTGATATGTGCGCCTTTGTTCTGCGCTACCACCACAGCGAAAGGGGTTTGCCATGAACTTCGGCGGCTACCGAAACCGGGTCGCCTGGGTGGACCTATCGACCGGGCAAACCGAGTACAGGCCCATTGATGAGGACGATGCCCGCAAGTACATTGGTGGGCGCGGACTAGGGGCCAAGTACGTCTTCGATAACGGACCACGGGTTGACCCCCTTGGCCCCGAGAACATTCTGTGCCTCATGACCGGGCCATTGAGCGGCACAGACGTCAACTTGAGCGGCCGCATTGCGGCCTGCACCAAGTCCCCTCTCTCGGGCACGGTTGTGGACTCCCACCACGGCGGCTGGTCCGGTGCGCGTCTGAAGTGGGCCGGGCTGGACGGCGTGGTCTTCGCGGGCAAGTCCAACAAGCCGGTCTATGCCTATGTCGAAGGAGGAAAGCTCAGCCTTCACGATGCCTCCGACCTGTGGGGAAAAGGCGCGCATGATACGGTCAAGACGCTGCTAGAGAAATACGGCGAGAAGGACGTGTCGGTAATGACGATTGGCCAGGCCGGCGAGAATCTGGTCGCCTTCGCCAGCATCATGAACGAGCACGACCGGGCCTCCGGCCGTGGCGGCACGGGCGCTGTCATGGGGTCGAAGAACATCAAAGCCGTGGTGGTGAAAGGCGTCCACGCTGATCGGCCCCGTCCCTTTGACAAGGATGGGTTTGCCAAGGCCCACGCCCGAGGGCTGGAGCAACTGATGAACGAGGCCGTCGTGACCTCCCCCAAGAAGGGCGGGCTTTCGGTCTACGGCACCAACGTGTTGATGAACATGGTCAACGCTATCGGGGCCATGCCCACCCGGAATGCAAGATCCACCTTCTTTGAGCCGCACGAGAAAATCAGCGGCGAGACCGTCAAGGAAACCATTCTGGTGAATGATCCCACGTGCCACGCTTGCCCAGTGGCGTGCAAGAAAGAGGTGGAAATCAAAGAGGGGCCTCATTCTGGGCTTCGCATGGAGAGCGTGGAGTACGAATCCGCCTGGGCGCTGGGGGCCAACTGCGATATGAGTGATGCCGCCGCCCTCGCCGCTCTCATCGACCGGTGCAACGACTTCGGCCTGGACACGATCGAGGCCGGCAACGCTCTCTCCGTTGCGATGGAAGCCAGCGAACGCGGCCTGCTCGACGGCGACGGCCTTGCCTGGGGGGATTCGGAAAAGATGCTCGAACTCCTGCGCAAGATTACCTTCCGTAAGGGAATCGGCGATGACCTCGCCCGTTCACCAGCGCGTGCCGCCAAGAAGTGGGGCGCCCCGGAGATCTCAATGTCCGTCAAGGGCATGTCGATCGCCGCTTACGACCCGCGCGGCATCAAAGGCATGGGCATCGCCTACGCCACATCCAACCGGGGCGCATGCCACCTGCGCGGCTACACCCCTGCGGCCGAGGTGGTCGGCAACGTGCTTGGCCCAGCCGAGGTGACCGACCCGCTGGCTTGGGAGGGAAAAGGCAAGCTGACCGTGATCTTCCAGAACGTCCATGCGATGACAGACTGCCTGGACATCTGCAAGTTTGCCACCTTCTCTGAGAATCTTGACGCTTTCGCCGAGCAATATAGAACCATTACCGGCAACCCAATGGATGCCGACGGCCTGCTGAAGGTTGGCGAGCGCGTCTACAACCTGGAGCGCTACTACAACAACCTAGCCGGCATCGGGGAGGGCTCGGACTCCTTACCGGAACGGTTCTTGAAGGAACCATCGGATGGTCCCGGCTCCAAAGGCCACGTGTGCGAGCTCGAGCAGATGCTGGCTGAATACTACGCCGCGCGCGGCTGGGAGAACGGTGTAGTGCCGGAAAGCAAACTGAGAGAGCTCGAGATCATCTAACCGAGCAGTTCATCGCTTTAGCAAAGCTGCGTCCACCGGCGGGCCGATTGGCCCGCCGGAACCGTTACTTGAAGGTGGATGAGGAGCAGGCCCTCCTACTCAGGTACCCTCATCCCTCAGATCGCTCAATGTGGTCCCCGCGGGGAGTGCTACAGGAGTCAAGACGCCTCGGCAGGCGAACAGCACCACAGAGGCCCCATCCGGGATTTCTGCCTCCAGTCCTCCTACGGTGTATGAAAACCGTCCGTTGATGACCACTTGAACATAAGGCCGGAGTTCCTCACCTGCTGTCAGAAGGTCTGCAACGTCGAATTGATCCGCAATGGCTTTCAGGAGC
>MGNZ01000038.1 GCA_001795235.1 Chloroflexi bacterium RBG_16_64_32
AACGGCGATTCTCGCCGCAGCGCGACGAAGCAGGTGGCTTCGGGCCGATTCGGTGTCACCAGCGAGTACCTGGTCAACGCCGATGAGCTGCAGATCAAGATGGCGCAGGGCGCCAAGCCTGGGGAGGGCGGCCAGCTCCCCGGCCACAAGGTGTACCCGTGGATAGCGGAGGTCCGCTATTCCACGCCCAAGGTTGGGCTCATCAGCCCGCCGCCCCACCACGATATCTACTCGATTGAAGACCTGGCGCAGCTCATCCATGACCTGAAGAACTCCAACCCCCGGGCACGGATCAACGTGAAGCTCGTAGCGGAAATCGGTGTGGGCACCGTCGCAGCCGGGGTGGCGAAGGCCAAGTCGGACGTGGTGCTGATCAGCGGTCACGACGGCGGCACCGGCGCCAGCCCGCTGGCCTCGATCAAGCACGCCGGCGTGCCATGGGAGCTCGGCCTCGCGGAGACCCAGCAGACGCTGGTCCTGAATAACCTCCGCGACCGGATCATCGTTCAGATTGATGGTCAGATGAAGACCGGGCGCGACGTTGTGATCGGCGCGCTGCTGGGGGCCGAGGAGTTCGGCTTTGGCACGGCGCCGCTCGTCGTCATGGGCTGCGTGATGATGCGCGTCTGTCATCTGGATACCTGCCCTGTCGGAATCGCGACCCAGAACCCAGAGCTGCGCGAGAAGTTCGAAGGAAAACCAGAGCATGTGATCAACTTCTTCCGGTTCATCGCCGAAGAGGTGCGCGAGATCATGGCGCAGCTCGGCTTCCGCAAGTTCGAAGATATGATCGGTCGAAGCGATCTGCTGGACACACGCCGCGCGATCTCTCACTGGAAGGCGCGGGGTCTGAACCTGGCGGCGATCCTCTACCACCCCGATGTGGGGCCGGAGATCGCGACGAGAAAGGTGATACCCCAGGACCACGGCCTGGAGCGGGCGTTGGACCAGGAGCTGCTGAAGCTCGCTGCGCCGGCCCTGGAGCGGGGTGAGCCCGTGACGATGGATCTCCCGATCCGCAACGTCAACCGGACCGTGGGCACCATATTGGGCAGCGAAGTTACCCGCCGGTACGGACTACAGGGCTTGCCGGACGACACAATCACCTTCAGGTTCGCCGGTACGGCGGGCCAGAGCTTTGGCGCCTTCATGCCGGCGGGCATGACGCTCCGGCTCGAGGGAGACGCCAACGACTACCTGGGCAAGGGGCTCTCAGGCGGCAAGATCATCGTCTACCCGCCTGAAGCCTCCACCTTTGTGCCTCAAGAAAACATCATCACCGGCAACGTGGTGTTGTATGGGGCCACGGGCGGCGCCCTCTTCGCGCGCGGCGTGGCCGGGGAGCGCTTCGCAGTGCGCAACAGCGGCGCAGTGGCTGTGGTTGAGGGCGCCGGCGACCATTGCTGCGAGTACATGACAGGCGGACGTGTAGTCGTCCTCGGTCGCACGGGCCGCAACTTCGGCGCCGGTATGAGCGGCGGCATAGCCTACGTTTACGACGAGGCGGGGGACTTCGCATGCCGCTGCAACATGGAGATGGTGGCGCTGGAACGGCTGGAGGACTCCGAAGACCTCGATCTGGTACGCGGGCTGATGGAACGGCATCTGGAGTACACGGGCAGCGCCGTGGCCGAAGGGTTGCTCGGAGACTGGCCCCAGGCCGCCGAGCGGTTTGTGAAGGTGATGCCGCTCGATTATCGGCGAGTCCTGGAGGAGCAGCGGCAAGCGCAAGAGACGCGGGGGAGAGGCGCCAGCGGTACGGTTAGGGCCGGCCGTGGGTAAGCCGACCGGTTTTCTGGAGTTTGACCGCCAGACGCCCCCGCGACGCCCCGTGGGCGAGCGTGTTCACGATTGGCTGGAGGTTTACGAGGGGTTTTCGCCTGACGCGCTGAAGAAACAGGCCGCCCGATGCATGGACTGCGGCATCCCCTTCTGTCAGGACGGGTGTCCGCTTGGCAACATCATCCCTGACTGGAACGACCTCGTGTATCGCGACCAGTGGCGTGAGGCGATCGAGCGTCTGCACGCGACGAACAATTTCCCGGACTTTACCGGCAGGCTGTGCCCCGCCCCGTGTGAGGCGGCCTGCGTGCTGGGGATCAACGACGATCCGGTCACCATTAAGCAGGTCGAGCTCGCCATCATCGAGCGGGCGTACGAGGAGGGCTGGATCAAGCCGGAGCCACCGGAGGCTCTCACTGGAAAGGCCGTCGCCGTCATCGGCTCCGGCCCGGCAGGTCTCGCCTGCGCCCAGCAGTTGGCGCGCGCCGGACACACCGTCACCGTATTCGAGCGGGCCGACCGCATCGGGGGGCTGCTCCGCTACGGCATCCCCGAGTTCAAGATGGAGAAGAAGTTCCTGGACCGTCGGCTGGCTCAGATGGAGGCGGAAGGGGTCATCTTCCGTCCGCGCGTCAACGTCGGCGTCGATATCGATACCGGCGAGCTGATGGGCGAGTTCGACGCCATCTGCCTGACCGGCGGCGCCACGCAGGCCCGCGACCTCGATGTCCCCGGCCGCGACCTCAAGGGCGTGTACCTGGCCATGGAATACCTGCCGCTGCAGAACCTGCGCAACGAGGGGGACGAAATCCCGGACGACGTCTTCATCACGGCGAAGGACAAGCGAGTGATTATCCTCGGCGGCGGCGACACCGGCGCTGATTGCCTCGGGACCGTGCATCGCCAGGGCGCCACGGAAGTGCGCCAGTTCGAGCTCCTGCCCAGGCCACCTGAACTCCGCCCATCCGAGAATCCTTGGCCGACGTGGCCCAACATATACCGCGTCTCGGCCGCACACGAAGAGGGCGGCGTCCGGGATTATTCCATCCTCACGAAGCGCCTCTCCGGGGAGAACGGCGTCCTCAAGAAGCTCCACGCCGTGCGGGTGGAGTTCGTCAACGAGGACGGCCGGCAGGCGATGCGGGAAGTACCGGGGACCGAGTTTGAGGAGGACGTTGACCTCTTGCTCCTGGCCATGGGCTTCCTGGGCCCGGAGAAGGGTGGAATGCTGGAACGCCTTGGCGTCGAGCTTACCGCGGGCGGCAACGTGGCGGCCGACGAGAACAAGATGACCAGCGTTCCCGGCGTGTTTACAGCCGGCGACACGACACGCGGGCAGTCGCTCATCGTTTGGGCGATCGCGGAAGGTCGCGCGGCCGCGCGTGGCATGGACCTCTACCTGATGGGCGAAACCGCGCTACCGTGAGGCGACCGTTCCAGACGTCCGGTGATCATGCGCCAGGGCGAGTTGCTGCGTCTTGACTGAATGGTCCAGCGGTCGGCGCCTGGGAAGTAAGGCACCGTGACCGACAGCTCCACGTCGATAGACGTAAGGATGAGCCACGGGCCTACGTGATGGCGGAGACACACCTTATTCGACATTGGCGGTAACCTGGGTGGAATTCCGGTCAGGGCGGATGGCAAGCAGGAAAACCATACTGCCATGATGAAGGCGGCCCCGACTTTGAGGTGGCCCGCCCCAAAGGCCCGCCTACGAGAGAGCTTGACAGAGTGCGCCACACCAAAACAAGGTGAGCGCGCACCATTTTGCGCTCGCGCATGAACGGGTTAGATCAATCGCCTGCGGGAGGCGTAGAGGATGGCTTCGAGGCGGTTGCGCGCCCCTAGCTTGGTGACCACATGTGTTATGTGATTGCGAGCGGTGATGGGGCTCACCCCTAGGTTCTCGGCTATCTGGCGTGTGCCAAGCCCGCTGGCCAAGAGCTGAAGGACCTCCAGCTCGCGCCTGGAAAGCGCGGGGAGTGGTGTGGGGCGGGTATCGGGGTCTGCCGCCTGGCGCGCGGTCTGCCCCGGTCCCGTGGACAGCTCCCGCAGCGTATCCACCGCCCGCCGGGCCAACCCCTCCACGCGCCTTCGCTCCGTGACGTCCCTGATGAGATGGATGATCAGCGGTGATTGGGACCGTTTGGCCTTGAGGAGCAGAATGCTGACGTTGATCCAGACCTCGGAGCCATCTTTCGTCCTCGTTAGCACGTCGTAGTCGCTGGTCAGTCGACCGCGGCGGGCATTGGCGACGATGGGGCAGTTGGGGCGGCAGAAGCGGTAGTTCTGCGAGTCCCGGCTCCCAGCACGTCATAGCAGAACCGTCCCAGCACCTCGTGGGCCGGGTGGCCCAGGATCTGCTCGGCGGAGGGGCTCCAATGGATGATGCGCTGGTTGCGGTTCACGCAGAAGATGCCGTCTGCGCTCTGGAGACCGCCTAGCAGCTCCATCACGTCGTCAGGCATGGTTCACTCGCCGGATAGGAGCATCTGAACACTGGTGAGAATACACCAAACGCCGCTCCATTATTGCAAGCGCAGACAGAGGAGTCTATCGGGCGTTCCCGTACATTGCTGTAGAGCATTACCCCACGGCACTCGCCGGGGGGCCTGACCCCCGCCGCGTGGGCTGCCCTGTCTAGTTCGTCGATCTGCTCACGCAGTAGCCGAAGAAGCTCTGCAACCGCATAGCCGCGACGTGGATCGCGGAACACAGGATGCCGCGGAGGCAAGCGACCTCGGCCCTGTAACAAACCCTGTACGCGGTCATCTCTAGCTTGTGGGCGCTGCCGGTGTCACCGACATCGGCGGAGGTTGAGAATGTCTCGATGGACGGGCGTATTAGCTGCGGCGATTGTTGGCCTGGCCGCCCTGGCGGCAGGGTGCACATCGGCGGACGAATCTGACACCGGGGGCGAGCTGCACATCTTCAACTGGGAGGACTACTTCGCTCCCACCACTCTGGAGGATTTCCAGGCTGAGTTCGGCATAGAGGTCTTCCTGGACACCTTCGACGACGAGCAAGCGGCGGCGTCAGCCATCCAGTCTGACCCTTCACAGTACGATGTCGTCGTGCTTTCGGGCTCACTTGTGGCTGAGATGGCAGAGCGGAAACTCCTCGCCGAGCTCGACCTGTCGAATATCCCTGACCTCCCGAACGTCGATCCGAAATTCTTGGATCAGTCGTGGGACCCCGGCAATCGATACAGCGTACCATACACCTGGGGCTCCACTGGCGTGATCTACAACACCAAGTACGCGGAGCCGGCGGGAAAAAGCTGGTCCCTGCTGCGGGATCCAAGCCTGGCGGGCCGGGTGGCGCTGCTCAACGACTCCACCGTGGTCATGGGGCTGACGCTAAAGTCCCTGGGATACTCACTCGTTTCGCGTGATCCCGGCGAACTACAAGAGGCAGTGGAGGTCGTCGTTGACCAGAAGCCGCTTATAGCCGGGTTCCTTGATCCCATCGCTATCCGTGACGGAATGATCAGCGGAGACCTGTGGGCCGCCCAGCTGTACGGCGGCGATGCCGCGTTCGCGATGGCGGAGAACGAGGACCTGGCGTTCTTCGTCCCTGACGAAGGCTCAGACTTCTTCGTGGACAACCTCGTGATCCCACGAGACTCCAACAATAAGGAAGGGGCCGAACTGTTCATCAACTACATCCTCCGCCCCGATGTTCACGCCGCGATCAGCAACTACACGGGGTATGCCATCCCCAATCAAGCCGCCCTGGAGCAAAACCTCATCGACGATGAACTGATGGCCAGCGAGGCGGCGTACCCGTCCCTCGACATCCTGGAGGCGTGGCGCCCGTTCGACACCGAGCGGCTCAGCCTCTGGAACGAGGCGTGGGCGGATATTCAGCGAGAGGCAAGTGCGAGCCCGTACCCGTAGGGCAACCGAAAGGCCCCGGGCTGCCCGGCTGGGACGCTTCCTATTAGGACAGTCCATCGGTGGCAGGGCAGGCCGGCTCCTTCTCCTGGTGGGGCTGCTGCCGCTTGTGGGGATGGCCGCCTATTTCTTCCTCTCTCAGCGCGGCGTGCTGTCTCAGACGGCAAACGACAACCTGGCGAACCATGCGCTGCTCGAGGCTGCTAGCGTGGAGCGGGTCCTGCGCGACGCTGGCGACGACATCGAGCTGCTAGCTTCCAACCCCGTTATACAGTCCCCAACGGTGTCGCGCGAGGAGAAGCTGGAGCACCTGAGACAAGCCCGGGCCCTGTTCGACACCTTGGAGGACATCACGCTCATCGATCCAGATGGCAACGTCGTCGAGTCCACCGGCTATCTGTACTACGGCACCTGGCTGGAGAAAACGTGGTTTCAGGAGGCGCTGGCCGGGCGACCGGCGATGTCCGATGCCCAAGCCATCCCGTCGTCGAACAAGCTCATCGTCGCGTTCACGGCCCCGGTCTATGACGGCGATGAGGTATCAGCAGTCGTCGCCGGGCAGATGAATATGGAGAAGATCTGGGAGATCCTCGACTCCGTCACCATCGGAAAGAGCGGCTTCCTGGCGGCCTTCGACCGCCACGGTAACGTCATCGCGCACCCTGACAAGGAGTTGCTCCTCTCCAAGCCGGAGGGGCTTCCAGAGTCCATCGCGGCAGGAGAGGCCACCTCCTTGAGTTTGACCGGCGCGGATGGCTCCAATCTGGTGGGCCAACTGGCCCCCGTCGGCGTTCTCGGCTGGCGCATCGCAGCCCTCCAGGAAGGCTCGGAGGCGTATGAGCTGGTCAACGACTCGATCGAGAAGGTCTTGATCGCTGCCGCCGTGGT
>MGNZ01000039.1 GCA_001795235.1 Chloroflexi bacterium RBG_16_64_32
TCGGGTCTCCCGTAAAGGAGTATCCGTTGCGGCGGCCCAGCGGCGCGTCGAGGACGGTGAAATCTCCCGGTTCATCGCTGATCTCCTCCAGGATCGCGGGCGTAGATAGCTGGGACAGAAAGACGGGCGGGTTCCAGTACTCCAGCACTACCAGGCTGAAGATGAGGAGGGCGGCCAGGGGCACAATCTTCCCGTACCTTGGCCTTAGCCAACCCGTCAGCAGATCAAAGCCTGTGCCCGAGAGGACACTGAGCCCCACCATGCCAAAGATGATCATGCGAGCGGGTATCCTTCTCGCACCGAAAATGGGAAGCTGATCATAGATGTGGTAGGGCAAGGGGACGGAGAACGAAACGCCAAGGACGGAGAGCGTCTTTGCGCCCCCAACGTACAGAAACGGTCCCAGCGATAGAATCGCGAAGACCAGGAAGACCATCGCCCAGAAGAGCACCCGGTGGGGTGTCCGCCGCACGGCGAACGCCGCGAGGCCGGTCAGGAGAAGGGGAACGATCCCCAGATACGCGGTGCCTTCCTCGCTTCCGATATCGAGGTGTTCTCCCTGAGGGAACGTGAACGCGTCTCCTTGCCCCCACAGGGGGCTGGGCGTCACAAACGTTAGCAGATCGCCCGAGAAGTACTCGTCGCCTCCCGACTGAAGGTACTCTCCGCTGGACACGTCCTGAAGGCCTGGAACGATCAGCGGTGAGCTGACCGCGAACCACACCGCGGCGATCACAGCGAATCCCCGCCACAGCGAGGAAAGCCGTGCCAGGTCTCGCTTTCTCAGATACACGAACGACCAGTAGGCCAGGAACAGCCCGAGGAATAGCGCCGCGTCGGTCGCGTATTCCAGCCAGTTGTAGGTGAGCAGGGCCCAGAAAACCCCTGCGGCGGCGGCTTCCCTCAGCCGGCCCGTTGCCTGGAACCTGAGAAGGAAGAGAACGAACAGCGGAATAGGCCATGTCGTGGAGATATTCCAGTGGCCCGTAAAGTGCATCAGGACGAACGGAGCGAAGGCGAAGATATAACCGGATAACAGGGCCGCCACATGATTATGGTTGACCCGATAGGATAGGGCGTACATACCAAGGCCTGAAAAGACGAATAACAGTAGGGCCAGTATGTTCCAGGAGAGGATGAGATTATTGGTTGCTAACTGGAGGGGGATGGACAGGACGCCATTCACGGGGGTGAGTGCATGAAGGTAAAGGTTCGAACCCTGCGGGGAAAAAAGAGCATCTGTGTGAAAGGGATTGGTCTGAAGGTCAAGGAGGGCATGCTTTAGCCACCAGAGGTTCCAGAGGAATTGCCAGGTATCGAAGGGGAACTGGAACCAATCTACGGTACTATTGCTGGCGTGGAGAACGAGAGGCCAGGTCTGGACAACAGCCGCCACAAGAAACAGACAAGATAGGCCGAGCCACCGTCCGAACCCGCCGGAAAGCAGCCTCCTGGACGCTGCTATGACGGCCCGCCAAGCGCGAGATCGCGCGATCTCCTGTGTCAATCTGTTGTCGTCAGCCTTCTTTGGTCCGAAAGTGCCGGCGAAAATCTGCCTCGTATCATAACATCGCCTGGTGCGGCCGGTGTGATCCTCGAATGTCCTGTAGACGTCGCCCAGGCCGAGAATCACGAGGGCCCCGGAGCGGCGCCACTAGAACTGCAGACGCTGCCGCTTCAGGGGCCAGCTAGTTTAGGGCCTGCAACGGAATCCGCGGTTCGCTGTCATACTTCATGATGCAGGAGAATTGCTTCCGTTGCCGCCATTGGCTCGCGACCGCGGGCCTCAGTTAGGCGAATGGCCCAGGATGCAGCTCCCGTCTGGGTTTGCCAAAAAGCTTCATTCAGGCGTAGCCTGAACCTGCGATGGCGCCTGGGAGAGCGCCGCAATATTGCCGGGGATCCAACTCATGTCCAATAGTCCTGCCTCGAGCAGCCAGCCAGAAGCTATAGCACCAGCGATGGCGGACACGCATCTGGGAGCGTCCCGTCAGCGAGTGTGGCGCTACGGCGTCCTGCCCCTCATCGGTGTTGTCGCCATCGCCATTCTTGTGCTGAGGGTAGACGTTGGGAGCATCCTGAGCGAGTTGCGAGGCGCTGAGCTCACCTGGGTGCTGGCATCCGCCGCCGCGCTCACGATCTTCTATCTCGTGCGGGCTGCCCGCTGGCATCTAATTCTCGGCCGGCGGCACCCGTACACGCTCGTCTTCTGGATCTCCTCGCTCGGCTACCTGGCCAACAACGCGGCGCCTGGCCTGGGCGAGCTGGCCAAGCCATGGCTTCTGCGCCGACGGAGAAGCGTGCCGTTTGCCGCCGGAATGTCAACGGTTGTGCTCGAGCGCCTGCTCGATTTCTGGGGGTTGGCCACAATAGGACTCGTCAGCTTCGTTGTCCTCGCCGTCCAGGGCTCCAGTGTCCCTGGCTGGCTGCTGGGAGTCGGGGCAGGCGTAGCTGGAGCGACAACCCTAATTCTGATCGCAACTTTCGTCGCTGCCCGGAATACGGACAGCGTCGTGTCGTGGATCCGCCGCGTCCTAAACCGGCTGCCGCTCTCGCCACGCCTTGCCGAGCGGGTGTGCGACGTCATAGACTCGCTCCTGGCGGGAGCCGCTATTCTGAGGTCGAGCCTTCCTACCCAGATCGCGCTGTTCGGCAGCACCTGGGCGACATGGCTGATAAACGCTCTGGCTGCTTACCTCGCGTTTCGGGCTGTCGGCCTGGACCCTGAACCGGCGGTCCTTGTCGGCGGCTTGATGGCCGTGGCGGTGTCGCAGGGGCTGCCGGCGCCTCCGGGTTACATCGGCACGTATCAGGCGGTCTGGCTGCTGGCCTACTCCGGTCTTGGGCTGGGGCCCGAGGAGAAGGTGCTCGCGGCGGCTATCGTTTCCCACGGGGTGATCCTCATCCTGACCGTGACCTACGGTTTCCTGGGCCTCCAGTCGGTGCTAGTATCGGCCCGTGAGCTGCTGTCGCTGAGAAAGGAACCGAGGCCGGCGTTTGCGCCCGCCGGGTTGACCTCTGAGGAAAAACCGTAGGGCAAAGGAGGAGTTGCTATGGGAATCTGGCAGGGACGGCGTGTGCTGGTCACGGGAGGGGCCGGCTTTATCGGCAGTCACTTGGCCGACAGGCTCATGACCTTGGGAGCAACGGTGACCGTTGCGGACAACCTTTCGAAGGCCGGCAACGGATACCTGCTTGACGTCTGGAAAGACCACGGCCTTCGCCCCGAAGACACTGGCCAAAAGGGCGAGCTGCGAGCCGGTGATCACCGGCTCATCGAGTGCGACCTCCAGGACGTCGCGTCCGCCCGCTACGCGGTGACAGGTCAGCAGGTCGTGTTCCAACTGGCGGCGACGATTGGGGGTAGGGGATACATCGACACCCACCCTGCCGACTGCTGCGGTAACCTGGCCCTCGATTACAACGTCATCAGCGAGGCCTATCGCGCGGGAGTGGAACACGTGGCGTACGCCAGTTCCGCCTGCGTCTATCCGGTGTCTCTGCAAACCGAATACGGTTCCACACACCTCTTGGAGGAGGAAGAGGCGTTCAAGGATGGCACGGCAAACTCCGACCGTGAATACGGCTGGGCGAAGCTGATGGGTGAGATGGAGCTAGACGCCTTCCATCGCCAGTACGGCCTGAAAGGCTCAGCAGTCCGGTATGTCACCGCCTACGGGGAGCGGGAGGACGATACGCACGCGATCATCGCCCTGATTCGCAGGGCGGTGGAGCGGCAGGATCCGTACATAGTCTGGGGAACGGGCGAGGAAGACCGGGATTTCACGCATGTCAGCGATATCGTTGACGGCACGATTCTGGCGGCGGAACGGATCAGCGATGGCACTCCCGTGAACCTGGGCACCGCCAAGCGCTACAAGATCAAGGACGTCGTGCGAATGATCCTGGACATCGTCGGCTTCGAGCCGCGCGAGCTGGTGTTCGACACATCGAAGCCGACGGGTGTGGTGACACGGGCGCTGGACATCAGGCGAGCGAAGGATCTGTTGGGCTGGAAGCCAAAAGTGGGCCTGCAGGAAGGGCTCCGGCGAACGATCCAGTGGTTCGCGGAGGCTCGGCCCAAGCCGGTGGAAACGATAACCTAGAGAATCCAGCGGGGAGTGACTTATGACAGAGAACTCCGGCGCGCCAGAGCTCAACGTTGTGCTGCCGGTGCACAACGAGGCGGAAAGCATCGCCGACACGCTGGCGGAGATCCATGCGGAGCTTTCGCCTCGGGTGCGGCTCGAATTCGTGATATCGGAGGACGGCAGCGTTGACGATACTCGCGAGATTCTCTCCCGGCTTTCCCAGGAGATGCCGATGCAGCTCATCACCAGTCCGGAGCGCAAGGGCTATTCTCCAGCCGTCCGCGACGCCTTCAGGCGATGCACCGCGCCCTGGGTGCTGTTCCTCGACTCCGACGGTCAATGCCTGCCGTCCGACTACTGGGCGGTCAAAGAAAGGCGCGATGAGGGCGACTACGACGTGGTCCTCGGGCGCCGGGTGAACCGGTCCGACTCGCGGTTTCGCCGCGTCATGTCGGGAAGCTTCCTGCGGGTGTACCAACTCCTGTTTGGCGTGCCGGTGCACGATCCGAGCTGCCCGTTCCTGCTGATGAGGAAAGAGGTGATAGACTCCGTGGTCGACGAGCTGGGGGTGTTCCGGGAGGGCTTCTGGTGGGAGTTCGTGGCCCGGACTCATCGCAAGGGGTACCGCATCGCTGAGATCCCGGTGACACACCGGGAGCGGGCGGCGGGAGAGACCAAGGTCTACCACCTGTCGAAGCTGCCCGGTATCGCCTACCGGCACTTCGTTGGCCTGTTCGTCATATGGTGGCAGACTCGCGGCGGCGGACGGGCCGCCAGACCACCGGCGTAGGGCTCAGCGACTTGTCTGGGGGTTGCGGCCGGGTACAGACGATTTCGCGGTGAGGCCGGCTACCAGCTCACCCAGCGCAGGCCGCCGACCGCGTTAGGGTCGAACTTGTAGATCCACAAGACGCCGGCGAGATTGATGGCCACGCTGGCGGCAATGAGAATCATGTGGTGCCACCTGATCCTGTTGCCCATCCCCATCCAGGCGAGGAGGAATAGGAACGGATAGTAGTCCAGGGCGTACCGGTAGCCAAACTGCGGCCACCCTGTGATGGGGTACAGGAAGTGGACAATAGCCATGGGGATGATGGCCGACCAGCACGCCAGGACGAGCTTGTTCCCTCTGAGGCCGACATATATCCCGTAGGCGATCAATAGCAGGAACGGCAGGACACTGAGGTCGTATAGGGTGTCCAGACTGAATAACCGCACCTGAAAATCGTAATCCGCGGCGTAGGAGAGGCCGAACCACGACAGGCCCCTGGCCGAAAAGATGAGGACCACTATGGCGACTGTCAGCGCGGCTGCCCCGGCGAGTATCACAGCTCTGTGTCTTACGCCGGCAAACAACGCATAGAGAAACGCCGGCGTCGTCGCCCAGACCGCCATCCCGGACCAGGAAGGGAGGACGTAGGGGGCATCGGATGAAAATATCGGCACCGCCTGGAACACCAGCGGAATGGTGCGTGAGACGTAGCTGACGTCGAAGAGGCCTTGAGCGAGCATCAGCTTTAGCCCCGGGTCGTTTCCCGATGTGTAGTCCGCCCACACGGAGTATCCGGTGTTCAGTGGGTCTTCGAACCGCAAGTAGTTGTAGACGAAGCTCAGGAGGACTAAGGTCCCTACCCCTGAACCCAGTTGGAGCAGCGGCTTGAGGTCTATCCTCGCGAGCAAAGATGATTCCGTCGTCTCAGGTTTGGGCCGCCACCATTTGTCCGAGAACATGATGAGGAAGAAGGGGAAGGCCAGCAGAGTGGGCAGGCGCGCCAGGTAGGCCGCGCCCAAGAACAACCCCGCCGTAAACGGCCGCTTCGCAACGAGAGTCTCGTAGATGGCGAGGAACAGAAAGAAGACCGACACGGCATGGGCAAAGTACCAGATGCCCCCGTTGACGGCGTTCCACCAGTAGATAGTGCCGAAGATGAGAAGCAGGGTAAGCCAGACCTGCACCGAGAACTGTTCCGATAGCCCCCTCATAAGCCTAAACACGACGACGGCGGTCAGACCGCCGATCACGATGGAAACTAGAGTCTGGTTGAGGTCCAGTCCATACACGAGGACGCCGGGCAAAACTACGATCGCCATCGTGGGCGGCTCGAGGATGTAGTACTTTCCCTCGTAGAAGGCCCAGTCAATCCAGGGCAGATCGGCGCCGTTGGCGATGTCCAGCCTGCCGTGCAGGAAGGCGTCGGCGAGGCGGAGGGGGCCGTTAGCCGTGGGTGGCC
>MGNZ01000040.1 GCA_001795235.1 Chloroflexi bacterium RBG_16_64_32
CGTCTTCGATGACGCGGGAGATGTCGGTGAAGCGGAGGTGGCCGGCGAGGAAGTGCTGAATGGCCACCTCGTCTGCGGCGCAGAGGACGGCGGGGAAGGTGCCACCGCGGCGGCCGGCTTCCAGGGCCAGGCTGAGGCAGGGGTATCGCTTCATGTCAGGCGTCCCGAAACTGAGTGTCCCGATCCGCTTCAGGTCCAGGCGTGGTATGCCGGTGCCGGGAACCCGCTCCGGATATGAGAGGGCGCACTGAATAGGTAGACGCATATCGGGGACGCCTAGTTGCGCCTTTACAGAGCCGTCGCGGAACTCCACCAGGGAGTGGACGATGCTCTCGCGGTGGAGTATGACGTCGATACGGTCCAGGGGGACGTCGAACAGCCAGCGGGCCTCGATGCACTCCAGGCCCTTGTTGAGGAGGGTGGCGCTGTCCACGGTTATCTTGTGGCCCATCTGCCAGTTGGGGTGACGCAGCGCCTGCTCTGCGGTGACCCGCTCCAGCTCTTCCGGCAGCGTATCGCGGAAGGGGCCGCCGGAGGCGGTGAGGATGATTCGCTCGACGCTGTGGGGGCTTTCGCCCCAGAGGCACTGCCAGATGGCGGAGTGCTCGCTGTCAATGGGGCGGAGCTCCGCCTTGTGACGTTTGGCCTCAGCGGTGAGCAGCCGGCCGGCGATAACAAGGACTTCCTTGTTGGCCAGGGCCACGGTCTTGCCCGCGCTGAGGGCGGCGAGCGTGGGACCGAGACCGGCGGCGCCCACCGTGGCGACTACCACGAGGTCCGTGTCCGCGTGTGAGGCCATCTCTTCCATGGCGGCCCAGCGGGCAGCGACGCGGCCGTGCAGGTAGTCGGCCTCGCGGTCGCAGTAAACGAAGCGGGGGCGAAACTCTCGCGCCTGCTCCTCTAGCAGGGTGACGTTGCCGCCGGCGGCGAGTCCGATGACGTTGAAGCGGCGGGGGAGAGAGCGGACTACGTCCAGGGTCTGGCGGCCAATGGAGCCCGTGGAGCCGAGGACGACGAGACCCGGACGGCGGCCCGTCAGAGGATTACCCATGTCAGGAAGTAGTATACCAGAGGAACCGTGAACAGGAGGCTGTCCAGGCGGTCGAGGAAACCGCCGTGGCCGGGGATAACGCGCGAGGCGTCCTTGACGCCGCCGCTCCGCTTGATGAGCGACTCCGCGAGGTCGCCGAACTGGGCGAAGACGGGGAGTAGGAGGGCCAGGGGGACGATCTCCGCACCGGCGCCGGTGTCCAGCGCCCAGTTGAGGACGAATACGGTGCCCGCCCCGGCGGCAAGGCCTCCCAGGGACCCCTCAAGGGTCTTGCCGGGGCTGATGGCGGGCGTGATCCTGGTGCGACCCAGGAGGCGGCCTACGAAGTAGGCAGAGGTGTCAGTGGCGAAGGTGGCCAGGAGGGCCAGCAGGACCCAGTCGCGTCCGTTAGGGGCGTCGCGGAGGAAGATGAAGTGGGAGCCCAGGAAGCCCACGTAGAGGAGGCCGCCAAGCGCCCAGAGCCAGTCTCTAAGACCGGTCTCGGTCTCGCCGCGGAGAATGGGGGGGAGGAAGGGGAGGACGATGACGAGGGTGAGGGCTCGGGCCCACCAGTCGAAGCCGTTGTCGGCGGCGGCGACGAGGAGGGCGACGCCGCCCGCGCCGATGAGGCCGGTCAATCGCTGGTCGTGGATCCTGCGCGTCTGGGCATCGGCCGCACGCGCGGGGTCTGTGACGGCGTAGAACTCGAGGGCGGCGAGAGTGAGGACGAAGCCTGCAACGATGGCGAACAGGGGCCCGCCCAGAAGGGTGAGAGCGACGATTACGGGTATGCCGACGAGGGCAACGGCGACCCGCTGGAGGAGCATCAGGGATGGATGCTGTCGCGTCCGTGAGGGCGTCGGCCGTTGGGGCGGGCGCCGTTCTTGCCGCTGGTCGGCGAGGGGTAGTCCACCTCTTCGGGGAGGAGGCCGCCGAACCGGCGCTTGCGCTGGCTGAACGCGAGGAGGGCCTCGTCGATATCGTGGACGTCGAAGTCAGGCCAGCAGACGGGCGCGGAGACGAATTCAGCGTAGGCGCCTTGCCAGAGGAGGAAGTTGGAGAGGCGCATCTCGCCGGCGGTGCGGATGATGAGGCAGGGGTCCGGGACGTTGGCGGTGTAGAGATAGTGGCCGAGGAGGTCGTCGTCGATTCGGTGCGGTGGTATGCCTTCGCTGACGATGCGGCGGACGGCCTCGACGATTTCGGCGCGGCCTCCATAGTTGAAGGCGATGCAGACCGTCATGCGGTCGTTTTCCTTGGTGAGTTCGATGGCGTCGAGGACCTCCTGCCGGAGCTTTGGGTTCAGCTCGTCCAGGCGGCCGATGTGGAGGAGCCGGATGCCGTTTTCGTGGAAGTGCTTGGTCTCGCGCTTGATAACGCGGGACAGTATTGACATAAGACCGCGGACTTCACGCTTGGGTCGGCTCCAGTTCTCGGTGGAGAAGGCGTAAAGAGTGAGGTAGCGGACGCCGTAGTCGGCGAAGCGCTCGATGACGCGGCGGATGTTTTCAGTGCCGGCGCGGTGGCCGGCGAGGCGAGTGAAGCCACGGCGGGTAGCCCAACGGCCGTTGCCATCCATGATGATGGCCACGTGCCTGGGCACTTGGGGCAGAGCGAGGAGGGGAGGCGGGGGCGGCTTCTTGGGTGCGCTAGCGGTGATAGCCATGGTGGTCGTCACCAGTATAGAACGCCCAGGCCGTGGGGAGGGTTGCTGCCCCAGGGCGCTAGACGGCTAGCACTTCCTCCTCTTTCGCGTGGCCTGCTTTGTCGATCCCTTTGATGTGGTCGTCGGTAAGCTTCTGAAGTTCGGTCTCGGCCCGGTGCATGTCGTCCTGGGAAATCTTGTGGTCGTGCTCCAGGCGACGTATCTGATCGTGGCAGTCGCGGCGGACGTTGCGGGCGGCGACGCGGGCGTCTTCCACGCGCTTCCGCACCTGTTTGGCTATCTCCCGCCGGCGGTCCTCCGTCAGTTGGGGCAGGGCCAGCCGGATGACGGTGCCGTCGTTGCTGGGGTTGAGGCCGAGGTCCGATTTCTGGATGGCCTTCTCAACTGCGCCGATAGAGCCGCGATCCCACGGCTGGATGACTATGAGGCGGGCGTCCGGGGTGGTGACGGTGGCGAGTTGGTTAAGAGGGGTGGGCGTGCCGTAGTAGTCTACCTGAATATGGTCCACCAGTGCAGGGCTGGCGCGACCGGTGCGGACGCTGGCGAGGTCCCGCTGGAGGGCCTCCAGAGCCTTCTCCATACGGTCGGCGGCGTCGAGAAGGGCGTCATCGATCATGCGCGTCACCTCGAAGGCTTGGCGGCGGTTGGGGCGTCCTCCAGTACGGTGGCCGAGTCGCCGATGGTGGTGCCGCCGTGCTTCCCAGAAGCGGCGAGTTCGATGCTGTGGGGCATTCGCAGATTGAACACGACTATGGGGAGGGAGTTCTCCATGCACAGGGACAGAGCCGTGGAGTCCATGACCTGGAGGCGGCGGTTGAGGGCGTCCAGGTAGTTGAGGGCGCGAAACTTGCGAGCGGCAGGGTCTTCGATGGGGTCAGATTCATAGACGCCGTTGACGTTCTTTTTGGCCATGAGGAGGACATCGGCGCCGACCTCGATGGCGCGGAGGGCGGCGGCGGTGTCGGTAGTCATATAGGGATTGCCGGTGCCGGCGGCGAAGATGACGACACGGCCCTTCTCCAGGTGGCGGATGGCCCGGCGGCGGATGTAAGGCTCGGCGACGGCGGTGACAGAGATGGCGCTCTGCGTGCGGACGGTGAGGCCGGCGCGCTCCAGGGCGTCCTGGAGGGCGATGGCGTTGATGATAGTGGCCAGCATGCCGGCGTAATCGGCTGTGGCCCGGTCCATGCCGGCAGCGGAGGCGGCGGCGCCACGGTAGATGTTGCCGCCCCCTACGACGATGGCGACCTGGATGCCCATCTCCTGGACGGACCCCACCTGACCGGCGATGGTGCTTAGCGTGGGGGCATCGATGCCGTAGGGGAGGTCGCCCATGAGGGCTTCACCGCTGAGCTTGAAAAGCACGCGATGGGGGGCGTGTTGGGACATACGTCAGCGCCCCAGCTCGAAGCGGGCGAAGCGGCGCACACGAACGTTTTCGCCCGTCTTGCGGATCACCTCGTTGGTCATGTCCTGGATCGTGACGGATTCGTCACGGACGAAGGGCTGGAGGAGGAGGCAGAGCTCTTCTGGGGCACCCTCCGCGCCGTCGGGGATCTCATCCTGGGAGACGTAGCGGGGGTTGGTGGCGGCCACGTGGAGCGCGATGTCCTGAGCGAGCTGGCGGAAGTCCTCGGTGCGGGAAACGAAGTCAGACTCACAGTTGATCTCCACGAGGGCGCCGAGGCGTCCGTCATGATGGAGGTAGCTGTGGATGAGTCCCTCCGCGGTGGCGCGTTCGGCGCGCTTGGCGGCGACGGCGAGGCCCCTCTTTCGGAGGATATCTTTGGCATTCTGGAGGTCGCCGTTTGCCTGTTCGAGGGCGTTCTTGCAGTCGAGGATACCGGCGCCCGTGAGTTCGCGCAATTCTTTGACGGCCGCTGGCGAGACGGGCACGGTGATCTCCTTATTCGCTATTGGGGTTCGCTGGGTTGATCGGCTTCCGGGGTTTCGGTTTGGGGCCTATCTTGGTCGGTCTCTGGCTCCGCAGAGGAATCGGCCGCTGGCTCCGGCTGGGCGGATTCGGTGGGAGCCTCTGGTTGAGGCGCGTCCTGCGCTGGAGGCTCCTCGGTGGCGGTGGGGGCTTCGGCGGTGGGGGCGGACTCGGTCGCTTCCTCCTGCGCCGGTTTACCGTAATCGGGGGTGGGCTCGTCAGGGGAGGCGACGTAGCCGGTTTCCTTGTAATCGGCGGCCTGTCCCTCTTCGGCCTCCGCCTCTTCGGCGGCCTTCATAGCGTACTCGCGGGTGGTCAGTCCTTCGAGTACGGAGTCGGCGATGCGAGAGGTGATGAGCTTGATGGCCCGAATGGCGTCGTCGTTGGAGGGGATGGGGAAGTCGATGACGTCGGGATCGCAGTTGGTGTCGACCAGGGCAAGGATGGGGATATCGGTGCGTAGCGCCTCGGCGACGGCGATGTCCTCCTTTGTGGTGTCGACGATGAAGATCGCGCCGGGCAGTGCGGTCATCTCCTTGATGCCGCCCAGGTAGCGGTTTAGGCGGACGATCTCCTCTTCGATGCGGAGGAGCTCCTTCTTTGTAAGGTGCTCGAGTTCGCCGCGGGCCTTAGCGTCCTCCAGCCGCACTAGGTGGTCGATGCGGCCTTGAATGGTCTGGAAGTTAGTGAGGGTGCCGCCGAGCCAGCGGGTGTTGACGTAGGGCATGACGCAGCGCTTGGCCTCGGATTCGACGGTGTCCTGGGCCTGACGCTTGGTACCGACGAACAACACCGTCTTGCCGGCGGCGACAATGTCAACGACGAACTGGTAGGCGTCTTCCAGGCAATTGACGGTCTTCTCGAGGTCGATAATGTGAATGCCGTTGCGTTCCGCGAAGATGAACTTCTTCATCTTCGGGTTCCAGCGGCGGGTCTGGTGGCCGAAGTGAACGCCGGCCTCCAGGAGCGACTTCATAGATACAGCAGGCAACCGGGTCTCCTTTATGAGGGAAAGTGTCCGAAGGCGAGTATATCAGAGCGACAAATGGGGAACAAGAAATTGTACTC
>MGNZ01000041.1 GCA_001795235.1 Chloroflexi bacterium RBG_16_64_32
CCCCGAGACGTCAAAGTGGCCATGATGCGCCCCCACTATCTGCAGTCGGCCCAGCCGGGCCTCGATGCGCTCGCGCGTTCCCCCTACCTCTTCCTCGGTGCCGCCCAGCAGGAAGACCCGGGAGCCGGCCTCGTCCAGGCGCGTCAGCACCTCCCAGGTCAGGTCCACGCCGGCCATGTTCTCCTTGAGCGGCCGCCGGATGGCGCGCGGGTTGAGGGCCACAGCGGCCAGGGAGAGGGGGAGTTGGGCCAGGGCTCGCAGGGGCCCACCGGCCAGGGCCAGGTAGTGGGCCGCCCAGAGGATACCGATGCCATCGGCCAGGCAGAGACCGGCGCCGTTCAGGATCTCCCGTATGCGGGCGTCGCGGGCCGCACGGGGCATGTACTCCGAATAGGGCTTGACGACATAGGCCCTTTCCCGTCGCCGAACCATGCCGGCGATTGCCTCGGCGGCCTCGGCGCGGCTCAGGTTGTGGAAGCGGACGCCCAGCACTTCCACCGTGTCCGGGGACTGCGGCCGCTCAGGCTCTGGCGCCGACACCGCTGACGACTTCGTCCAGGGGCCTGTACGCCGCCTCCGCCAGATAACGGCGGCGGATCAGGGCCCGACCGTTCTCACTGAGCAGGCGCCACATCGCCTCGTCGTGCAGGAGGCGGGCCACCGCTTCCGCCATCGACGGCGGGTCATCCGCCACTAGCAGGTGCTGGCCCGGCACCACCTCCAGTCCGCCAGCGCCTTCGGGGCTGGCAACGACGGGCAGGCCGCGGGCCAGGGCGTTCAGCACCTTTAGCCGGGTGCCGCCGCCGCTGCGACTCGCCTCCACGAACACCCGCGCCCGGCGAAACAGCGGCTCGGCGTCCTCCACGGACCCGAGGACGTCGACCCCGGCCGTGCGGCGGGCCAGTCGCTGCAACCGCGCCGGCGCCCCCCGGCCGGCGATGACGAAGCGGGCCTCGGGCGCCCGGCGGCGCACCAGGGGGAACACGAAACGGAGAAAGTGCTCGACACCCTCGATGTTGGGCTGCCAGCTCAGGGTGCCGAAATAGAGGATGACCGCCTCCGCGGAGCCGAAGGAGAGAGCGGGCCGCTCCAGCAGGGCCGGTGGCGGCAGGTTGGGCAGGAGGCGTAGCCGCTCCGGCCGGGCACCCAGTTCGACCAGAGCCTGCCGGTCCGCTTCGGACACGGCGAAGACAGTGCGGAAGCGGGGCAGAATAGCAGCCTCATAGCGGCGGACGCGACGGTACTCCAGCCGCGTGAGCATCCTGAGAAGGCGGTTGGCCTCTCTCTCCGCCTGCCGGCGCCACATCACATGCTCGGCGTTGTGCTGGTGCAACACGGCCAGGCCGGCGAAATCCCGCGGCAGATACTGGGCCATGAGCCATCCATCCACAAACACGACATCGTACTCGCCACTGCGCAGCCGCTCCAAGACCAGCTCCGTCATGAGGCCGCTGCGGTTGCGCTCTATGCTTAGCGGAAGCCCCCAGATGTAGCTGCGCAGCAGGTTCAGGGG
Source organism: Chloroflexi bacterium RBG_16_64_32 (assembly GCA_001795235.1). Classification (GTDB taxonomy): domain Bacteria; phylum Chloroflexota; class Dehalococcoidia; order SM23-28-2; family RBG-16-64-32; genus RBG-16-64-32. The sequence goes on from MGNZ01000041.1 coordinate 1,514, forward strand.
GTTCCGCCCACGATTTAGCGGTACCGTCTCCACCTGTCCCACGACTGTGGACCAGCGGGACTGCTCGTCGGTCAGGGGACGGCGCCGGAAGCAGAGGACGTGAACCTCATGACGCCGCCTCAGGTAGTCAAGGATGCTGGCCGCCTTGATCGTGCCGCCACTATAGGCGGGGTGCGGTGGTTCCGGAGTTAAGAACAAGACTCGCATTGCTTGCTGTGACTGCCGGCCGGGGGCAGCGCCGGTGACCATCTCTGCAGCCTCCCGCCCTCCTACGTCAGTCGGCTCCCCGAAGGTAGCGCGCGAGAGCATCTTGCCAGGAAGGCATCTCGATTCCCGTTCGCCTCGCCTTATCCAGACTCAAGACGGAGAACACCGGTTTGTGATAGGGCGCACCGAACTCCTCAAGGGTCGCCGGCTCCACCGGCAGGTCTGACAGTCCTCGCATTCGCAGTATCTCCTGAACCCACTCGAATCGGGAGCAGTGCCCGCTGTTCGTGAGATGGTAGGTTCCCGGGGCCGCTTTCTGCGCGAGGACAGCGATCCCCGCCGCCAGATCGGCGGTCCAGGTGGGGGAAGCGACCTCATCGGTCACCCCTTTCAGCGAGCCGTCCCTGGTAGCCGCCTCCAAAACCTTCTCCGGGAAGCTCACCCTCCCGGCCCCGTAGAGCCACGCCGTGCGAACGATGTAGTGCCGCTCCAAGGCCGACTTCACGTGGCGCTCGCCGGCCAGCTTGGATCTGCCGTAGGCGTTGATGGGGTTGGGAGGATCGTCCTCCCCGTAGGGCTCCCGCTTCTCTCCGTCGAACACCTCGTTGCTGCTGATGTAGACCATGGCGGCGCCGCTGCGGGCGCAGGCCTCCGCCACGATGCGGCTTCCCTCGCCGTTGACCAGCAGGGCCTGTTCGGGGTCTGCCTCGCAACCGGCGGTGTCCGTCCAGGCCGCGGCGTGGATGACCAAATCCGGCGTTAGCTCGTTAAAGTAGCGCTGGACGACATCATCTTTCGTGATGTCCATCTCCGGAAGGTCCAGCAACGAGACTTGATGCTGGGCCAGGGACTTCTGGAGAGCGCGCCCCAACTGGCCGCGGCCGCCGGTGACCAGTACGCGCATAGGCCGCTATGTGAACTGGGTCTCCCAGTCGTGGGGGATCTGGTCTGTGTTCCAGGGCAGGCGGTACTCGTCCGGCTCGTTCGGGTCGTAGGCCTCTGAAGGGAAGTTAATCAAGAGAGAGGGCTCCATGCCGATCGTCTTGTAGCCATGCACGACACCCACGGGTATCTTTACGAGGATGGTGTTGTTCTCTCCCAGGTAGAAATTGTTGACCTCGCCCTGGGTTGCGGAGCCTTCGCGCTGATCGTATAGGCCCACCCTGATCATCCCCCTGACCACCACGAAGAAATCGTCCTGCTTCTCGTGCCAGTGCCAGGCCCGCACCACGCCCGGGTAGTTCATGGAAACGTAGCACTGGCCAAACTTGCTGAAGATAGGGTCATCGCTGCGCAGAAGCTCCATCAGGTAGCCGCGTTGGTCGGCGTGCCTGGCCAGTTGCTTCACCGCGACGCCCTCGATCATGCGGATGCTCCTCCTTTGGCCTCATATGGTACGCCGCTGGCCAGGCGCTGGCCGTACTGGCGCTCGTAGTAATCTCGGAAAGGCCCTGCGTAGATGGGCTCCCACCACCAGCGGCTCTCGCTGTACCAGCGGACAGTCCCTTCCAGGGCGGAGAGGAAGTCGTGCTGAGGGAGCCACCCCAGGGCCCGCAGTTTGGAGGAATCTACGGCGTAGCGGCGGTCATGGCCCTTGCGGTCTTCCACGTAGCGGATGAGGCTCAGAGGCTTCTCCACAAGCCTTAGGATCGCCTCGGCCACGCGGATGTTCTCCTCGTGGTTGTCGGCGCCGATGTTGTATATCTCTCCGGATTGGCCTTCCCGGGCCACGAGGTCCAGGGCCCGGCAGTGGTCATCAACGTACAACCAGTCGCGCACTTGGCGGCCGTCGCCGTAGAGGGGAAGGGGCTGATCCCTGAGGGCGCTGGTGACGAACAGGGGGACCAGCTTCTCCACGTGCTGGCGGGGACCGATGTTGTTGGCGGCGCGCGTGATGATCACGGGCAGGCCGTAGCTCTCGAAGAAGGCGATGCACTGGGCGTCGCCGCCGGCCTTGCTGGCGGCGTAGGGGCTGCGGGGGTGGAGAGGATCGGTCTCCTTGGCGTAGACGCCGGGCGGCATCTCCCCGTATACCTCGTCCGTGGACACCTGGACAAAGCGGCGGACGTTGGGGTGGCTGCGGGCCGCATCCAGCAGGACGTGGGTGCCGAGGACGTCGGTGAGGATGAAGGAGCCGGCCTCCATGAGGGAACGGTCCACGTGCGTTTCGGCGGCGAAGTTGAACACCACGTCCACGTTCGCCATGAGCTGCTTGACGATGTCGACGTCGCAGATGTCTCCCTGCTGGAACTGGTAGCGCGGGTCGCCTTCCACATCCCGCAGGTTGGCGGGGTTGCTGGCGTAAGTGAGCTTGTCCAGGTTGACCACACGGCAACTTTGATAGCGATCAAGCAGATGAAGGATGAAGTTGCTGCCGATAAAGCCGCACCCGCCCGTGACCATAATGCGGGCATTCTGGAGCATCTTTAGGCGCCCGGCATCTCGATCTGGCTGTGGTCTCCCAGAGTAAGGCTATAGCTGCCGCCGACGGCGTGGCCGCCGCGGAGGGTCACGTAGCGGCCGATAAGGCTGTGTTCGATCGGCCAGTGGGTCTCTTCGATCGTCGTGTGCTCCAGGATGATGCTGCCGCCCACACGGACACCCTTGAGCCGGCAGTTGTGATCGATGGACGTGAAGGGACCGACGAAGGAGTCCACGACCTCGGTGTCCTCACCGATGACCAGGGGGCCCCGCAGCACGCTATTCACCACCCTGGCGCCCTTTCTCAAGATCACCGGATCGTAAACTCGGGTGCGCTCGTCCACCTGCCCCTCGTTATTGGGTGTCAGGCTCTGGAGGACCATGCGGTTCGCCTCAAGGATGTCGTCCATCTTGCCGGTGTCTATCCAGTAACGGTCCAACACCTCGGCCTGGACGTTGAGGCCCTTATCGATCAGGTACTGGATCGTATCGGTGATCTCCAGTTCGCCGCGGCCGGAGGGGCTAATCCGCTCAACGGCCTCGAAGACGTGGTGGTCGAACATGTAGATGCCGATTACAGCCAGGTTGGAGGGAGGGCTGGCCGGCTTCTCCACGATGCGCGCGACACGGCCGTCGACGAACTCGGCGATGCCGAATGCCTGGGGGTTGCTCACCGGGTGAACCAGGATGTGGCAGTTGGCCCCGTTCTCCCGGAAGCGATCCACGAAGGGCTTCACCCCCCCCAGGAGGAAGTTATCGCCCAGGTAAAGGACGAAGGGGGTCTCGCCCATGTAGTCGCGGGCTATCTTGACGGCGTGGGCGATGCCCAGGGGGGCATCCTGCTCAATATAGTCCACTCTGGCCCCGAAGGCGGAGCCATCGCCCACAGCCTCCCGAATCTGGTCCGCCGTCTCCCCCACCACGATGGCGATGTCCCGGATGCCGCACTCCACAAGTTGCTCGATCGCGTAAAAGAGGACTGGCTTGTTGGCGATGGGAACAAGCTGCTTGGCGTTAGTGTAGGTGAAGGGGCGCAGGCGGCTGCCCTTGCCACCACTGAGGATCAGCCCTTTCATGGTGCTCACCCGCTTCTGTTTTCTCTCGAGCAGTTGCTCCTTCGTCGATGGCATCTCATCCTCCCCTTGGTATGGCTTATGACCCCCGAACGGCCGCGCTGCGGGGCCGGAACAAACTCCCTAGGTGCCAGAAGAGAGCGCGCGCCTCCCCCGGAAGCCTGCGTATCGCTCTTGGGTGCCTTATCAAATAGAACGGCGCAAAGACGAATGCATAAAGAAACAGGGCGGAAAAAAGATGCAGGAGCGACTTTCGCTTGCGCAAGAACAGGAGGGCGTTGCGCCGGAACAGATAATAGTACCCGGTGTCTGGGTCTTGAGAGCGGGCGGTCTTGTGCCAGATGCGCGCCTTGGATACATAGTAGCTTTTCAACCCAATATCCCTGGCCCGAGCGCACCAGTCCGTCTCCTCCCAGTAGGCAAAGTACTCCTCATCGAGGAGGCCCACCCGTTCCAATGCCTCCCGCCTGATGAGCATGCAGGCGCCGTCGGCGTAGTCCCGCTCCGCCACGTGCTCGTACTGGCCGCGGTCCTCCTCGCCCCGGCCCACCTGCCGGGCGGTCCCAGCCCAGGGGTTTACCCGGCCGCCGGTAGAGCAGATGACGGTGGGGTGATCGTGGAAGTATATCTTGGGGCACAGGACCGCCGCGTCCGGCAGTCCCTCGGCTGCCCGGACGAGCTCTTCGAGGAAGGTTGGCTGGACCACCACGTCGTTGTTCAACAGCAGCACATAGTCGGCATCTGTCGCCAGCGCGTGCCGAATTCCCAGATTGCAACCGCCCGCGAAGCCCAAGTTCTTTTCACTGACGATGAGTTGCGTAGTGTCACCGAATCGCTCCTTCAGGACACGAGCATCGTCCCCGGAGGAGCCGTTATCTATAACGATGGTCTCGTAGCTGGGGTACGTTATGCTGCGCACGGACTCCAGGCACTCGCTGGTGTCGGCAACGCCATTCCAGTTGATGACGATGACGGCGACGCTGGGCCAATCTTTCATCGTTGTCGACCGGCTCGACCGGCGGAGGCCACGGGGCTGGCGTTTTGGGCAAGAATAGACGAGAGGCTCATTCGCTAGTCTCATCCGCCTACAATAAACCACTTGCGGGTCCCGGACAAGACGGCCAGCGCTCTACCGCATCTGACAGCCGCGCCCCATACCATGTTGGGGGGCAGACGGAGTCACCAACGAGGGACGAAAGGGCTGTTCAAAACGGGCTACAGCTTTGCTCCAGTCCACAGTTTCGCTGGCTTGGCCGCTTTGCGGGATGCTATAATCAGCCACAGTTTGAGTGGGCGAGATTATGAAGGGCATCGCGCGCGATGCCTGACTCGCAGATTCGGAAGCGGAATGCTGCCGAATAGGATAACATATCCCTCAAATGGCGCTTGAGACGAAGAAGAGCCCTGCGAAGTCACTGGCCCCTGCCGATGGGTCGCCGCTTCTCAGCCTCCCCTTTGACCAGTACGAACGCTACGCCATGACCCAGGT
>MGNZ01000042.1:0-581 GCA_001795235.1 Chloroflexi bacterium RBG_16_64_32
CCGATGCGTGGCAAGCAGCGCCCCTACGGCGTGGCTTTGATACCATAGCCCCAGCATGGACCCTTCCCGATGCGTGGCAAGCAGCGCCCCTACGGCGTGGCTTTGATACCATAGCCCCAGCATGGACCCTTCGACAGGCTCAGGACAGGACCAATCTCGCATCCGGAACTTCTGTATCATCGCGCACATAGACCACGGCAAGTCCACCCTGGCGGACCGGATGCTGGAGCTTACGGGGACGATCCCCAAGCGCCAGATGGCCGAGCAGGTGCTGGACACGATGGACCTGGAGCGCGAGCGCGGCATCACGATCAAGGCCGCCGCCGTGCGCATGAGCTACGTCGCCGCCGACGGACGCGCCTACGAGCTCAACCTCATCGATACCCCCGGCCACGTCGACTTCACATACGAGGTGTCGCGCGCCCTGGCCGCCGCCGAGGGCGCCATCCTCGTGGTCGACGCCACCCAGGGGATCGAGGCCCAGACGTTGGCCAACGGCTACATGGCACTCGAGGAGGACCTTACGGTCATCCCGGTCGTCAACAAGATCGACCTCCCGGCCGCCGAGCCGGAGCGCGTGG
>MGNZ01000042.1:610-23327 GCA_001795235.1 Chloroflexi bacterium RBG_16_64_32
GCCCGCGACGATGTGCTGTTCGTCTCGGCCAAGGAGGGCACCGGCGTGCCCGAGCTCCTGGAGGCGATCGTCCGGCGGGTGCCGCCACCGGCGGGCGACCCCGCCGCGCCCCTGCGCGCCCTCATCTTCGACTCCAAGTACGACTCCTACAAGGGTGTCATCGCCTACGTCCGTGTCGTGGACGGCGAGATCACGCCGCGACGGAAGCTGCGGCTGCTCGCCACCGGGCGCTCCCTGGAACCGCTGGAGGTGGGCGCCTTCCGGCCCTCGTTCTCGCCCACGGACGGCCTTGTCGCGGGCGAGGTGGGCTACGTGGCCACCGGCCTCAAGACCGTCCGCGACTGTCGGGTCGGCGATACGCTGACCGCGGACCCTTCGACTTCGCTCAGGGCAGGCGCCCCCTCCGTCTCGCCGCTGCCGGGCTACAAGCCGGCCAAGCCGATGGTGTTCGCGGGGCTGTACCCGTCCAACTCGGAGGATTACGACCTCCTGCGCGACGCCCTGGAGAAGCTCCAGCTCAACGACGCCGCCCTCAGCTACCAGCCGGAGTCCTCCGTGGCGCTGGGGCCCGGGTTCCGCGCGGGGTTCCTCGGCCTCCTCCACATGGATATCGTCCAGGAGCGGCTGGAGCGCGAGTACGAGGTGGACTTGCTGGCGACGTCGCCCAACGTGGAGTACCAGGTGCTACGCACCAACGGCCAGGAGATCGGGGTCGACTCCCCGGCGGACCTGCCCGACCCGTCCGAGATCGAGGAGATCCGGGAGCCCTGGATGAACGTCTCCGTGATCGGCCCCGAGCGGTACATCGGCGGGGTCATGGACCTCGTCACCGGGCGACGGGGGGAGTTCGTCCGCATGGACTTCCTCGACCACGCCCCCACCGTCCGTCAGGGTGATCGCCGTGTCCTCCTGGAGTACCGGATGCCGCTGGCCGAGATGCTGGTGGACTTCTACGACCATGTGAAGTCTCGCACGCAGGGGTACGCGAGCATGGACTACAGCTTCTCGCACTGGGAGCCGGAGCGCCTGGTGAAGCTGGACATCCTGGTGAACGAGGTGCCGGTGGACGCCCTCAGCACGCTGGTCCACGGGGAGCAGGCGCAGCGGCAGGGGCGGGCGCTGGTGGAGAGGCTGCGCTCGCTGATCCCGCGACAGTTGTTCGAGGTGCCGATCCAGGCCGCGATAGGGGGTCGCATCGTGGCGAGAGAGACGGTGCGGGCGCTGCGGAAGAACGTGCTGGCGAAGTGCTACGGCGGGGACGTGACCCGCAAGCGGAAGCTGCTGGAGAAGCAGAAGGCGGGCAAGAAGCGGATGAAGCGGGTGGGGAACGTGGACATACCGCAGGAGGCGTTCATGTCGCTGCTGCGGATCGGGAAGTAGGGAGCGGGGGCGCAGGAGGTAGGAGGTAGGAGGTAGGAGGTAGGACACAGGCAGGCGCAGGCGCAGTGCCTCACGATACGCTGGGAGCGGGGTATGCGGCGGTAGACGACGGGGACGCGTCGCGCAAGCGGTCCCCCGCGGGCATCGAAACGCCTTCACTCACGCATCTATATCGCCGGTTTGCTTACCGGGTTATAATAGCGCTGAATGGCCGGGATCGAGCCCAAAGTTGACAGCGAACTCCTGGGGAGGGTAGCCGCGCTGACGCCGGCGGAGCAGCGGTGGCTTCGTACTGTCCTGCAGTCCGTCTTCACCATTGACCTCCCGCAGAAACCGGGCGCCGACGAAAAGCCGCCGGAGTCGCTGCGGCCTGCCCGGCCGCGGACCGGCGAGAGCGAGACCGCGCCGGGGCGCCGACGCAAGGGCCTGGACGAGCTGCTGAGCGGAGAGGGCGCCTCCGAGGAGGAATACCCGGAGCTGGCCGACGAGCTCAAGGGCATCGCCGATGTCGCGAACCTGCTCCGCGAGGGCGGCCGCGAGCGCCGCCGGGTGGGCGAGGAGATCATGCGCCTTCTCGGGGGCTCGGAAGAGGCCGACAGCGAGGACGAAGAGGACGAGGGCGCCCGCCACAACTAGAGCCTTGCCGCGACAGCTCGCGTACGCACCAGATCCTTCGCGGAGTTTATCCCTACGGGCGTCTGCCTGAGCGTAGGTTAGATTCTTCTCCGCCTGAGACGGATCAGAATGACAGGGCGCGAAGGGCTCAAAATGACAGGGCGTGGCTCAGAGGCTAGAGCATCACCAGGTCTTCGCCCCCGTCCACGTCCAGCACGTTGCCCGTCAGCCAGGAGTTGTCGTCGCTGGCCAGCAGGGCTATCGTGCGGGCGACGTCGTCAGGAGCTGTGATACGCCCGCCGGGGTTCCGCTCCTGGGCGAAGGCGAGCATCTCGTCGTGGCCGGGGATCTTGCGCAGGGCGGGCGTGTCGGTGACGCCGGCCTGGATGGCGTTCACCGCGATGCCCCGTCGAGAAAGCTCCACCGCCAGGTGCTTCACGTGGTACTCGAGCGCCGCCTTGGCACAGCCCACCGGCCCGTAGTTGGGGAACACCCTGTGCGAACCGGATGACGTCATGGCGAAGACCTTGGAGCCGGGCCCCAGCAGGTCGCGGTAGAGGAGGTCCTGGACCCAGTACACGAGGCTGTGGGCCATCACGTCCAGCGTCATCTCCATCTGGGCGCGGCTGACCGACTCCTTTCGGTCGGCGGGGACGTAGGGGCGCAGAGTGCCGAAGGCGAGCGAGTGCATCACGACTTTGATGTGCTCGCCCTTGGGCGTACGCTCGCGGATAGCGTCGACGACCCTGCCGCGCTTGCCGTCATCGGCGGCGTTGGTGTTAAAGAACAGGGCCTCGCCGCCCAGGTCCTCGATCATGCTGGCGACGCGCTTCGCCTCCGGCAGGGTAGCGCGCATGTCCAGGTGGACGCCGAAGATGCTCATGCCAGACCGCGCCAGTTCCAAGGCGGCGCCGGCGCCGTGACCGCTGGAAGCGCCTAGGATGAGCGCCCATCGGCCTTTAAGGTTCTCGATCACGAAGCCTCCTTACGAGTTGACTGCGGCGGTCGTTCCGTGTCGCCCTCCTGCATTCGTTCCAGGCAGATGTGAAGGGTGTTAGCTAGGGGGACGCGGTCTCTACTATAGTCCATCTGGCCCAGCGGTGGCAGCAGGACGACACGGCCCCGCCCGATCGCCAGCTCGACACCTACGGCGGCGCCGCCCGGGCTGCGGGCGAACACCCGCCCGAATTTGGAGAACCCCTCCTCCTCCGATACATAGGCGCGGAAGGCTAACCTAACCCCAAACTCCTCCACGTACGGTGCGAATGAATGTCCGGCGTCGTCCACCTCCACGCCCAGCTTGCCGTATCCCGCCAACAGTTGTTCTGCGTAGGCGAAGCCCTCCGGCGCGGGCAACCAGTCGTAGCGACGCCAGCCGGGCATACCCTCTATCCGTTCGTGCGCCACGTCCGGGTAGGTGAGGCACACCACTATCCCCCCGCGCGCCAGCAGGCGTTCCGCCTCCAGGCGTCGCAACCTCAGCAGCTCCGCCAGCGAGAACGTCTTTGGGCCGCTGGGCCCGTTCACCACCGCGTGGCCGCCGTGGGTCTTGTATTCCGGCGAGCCATCCACGACTTGGTCGACCGCATCGGAGATGGACGACATCTCGACGACGACACGGTCATGGTCGAACAGGGAAGGCGCCGACAGGAACGAGTAGTTGTCGAAGGTGACGTGGGGCAGCGGGATGCCGACGACCAGGGCACGCCTCATCCGCTCAGCTCAGGGAAAGGGATCGCAGGTACCGTTTGAGGGCGGGGCCTGTGTCCTCGCGACGCAGCGCCAGCGCCACTGACGCCTTCAGCAACCCTAAGGGGCGGCCGGTGTCGAACCGCTCCCCCTCGAACTCGCAGGCGAAGAGAGGGAGACCGGCATCCAGCATCATGGCGAGGCTGTCCGTAAGCTGCATCTCGCCGTTGGCGTCGGGCGGTGTGCGCTCCAGCAGGGGCCACACGTCAGCCGCAAGTACGAAGCGTCCGACGGTTGCGAGATCGGACGGCGCTTCCTCGACGGATGGCTTCTCGACGATCCTGTTTACGCGGTACACCCGCTCCTCCAGCGGTTCGGCGCCAATCACTCCGTAGTGGACGACCTCCTGCCGTGGCAGGCGCTGGACGGCGACGACGCTGCCGCCGTGCTCTTCGTGGACACTGATGAGCTGGCGTATGGCAGGCACGCTGGAAACTATGATGTCATCGGGAAAGAACAGCGCGAACGGCTCATCGCCAATGACGTGACGGGCCATCAGCGCCGCGTGAGCGATGCCCCGGCGCTCCTTCTGCCGCACGAAGGCGATCTCCGCCAGGTGAGCCACCCGGCGTATCTCCTGCAGCGCCGCATCCTTATTGGTGGCCTCCAGGAGCTGCTCCAGCTCAGGATTTCGGTCAAAGTGGTCCTCTACGGAGCGCTTGGCTCCCGCCGTCACGAGGACGATGAGCTGTAGCCCTGCCGCCACCGCCTCTTCAACCACGTACTGGATGACCGGCTTATCGACGAGGGGGAGCATCTCCTTGGGCACCGCCTTGGTCGCCGGCAGGAAACGGGTGCCGTGGCCGGCAGCCAGGATCACTGCCTTGCGGATGGCCATGGCTAAGGGGGCGCTCCTTTCCAGTTCCTGCCTCCGGGCAGGCACGCCTATCTGCCGGTAGTCTACATCAGGGGTGGACCGCCAGCAAGCGAGAGCAGTTCTGGGCGTCTGGGCGCCATTCTACGGCATCCAGCGCCACGTAGCGTCAGGAACCTTCGCATTAGTTCGACCATTTGCCCACCGTTCCGTTGACAGATGTAGGTTGACACCGGGGTGAGCGGCCATGATAGCATTACTAGCGGTCGTGCTAGACGGGGAGCTAGCGGTGCCCTGAACCCGCAATCCGCTATAGCGGGGTTGAATTCCCGCTTGAGGTTTTGGCGCCGTAGGGACTGCCCTTGATAAGTAGTGATGATGGCCCGGCCCTGCGCGGCGAGGCGCCGCGAACCCCGTCAGGCCCGGAAGGGAGCAGCGGTAAGTGGTAAGTTTCGGGCGCCGCAGGCAAACCGAGCCGGAGCCGGCTGTCGGGGTAAGCCTATGAGCCCGAATCGACAGCGGGTGCACGACCACTCTCTACCGAAACCCGCGTACACATAGCGAGGTGAGTTTGCGGAAACCCCGGGGCGGAGCGGAACCTGCACAGCCCAGGCGCAACAAGGGCAAGCAGACGCACCGGCCTATAGCTCACTCCCCCAGCGACCGTCTCCACCTGGCCATGATGGTCACCCTGGTCGTGGTAACCATAGTGGCCGGTGCCCTGCCTATCTCCCGTTCCACGGCAAGCGCCCGCAACCAAGGTAGTACGCCGGTTCTCGTCGTATCTGATGGCCTTGCAGCCACCTTGTATTCGCAGGCGCAGACCGTGGCTACGGCCCTGACGCAGGCCGCCCCTGCAGACACATCCCAGACCCCGGCCATCTTCCAAAGCCTGGACGGGTCCACGGCCGGAGCCCTCGTGCCGCGGCCGCTGCTGACAGCGGCCGCCTACGTTTTCGTGCGGGGTGCCCTCGCCTACCCCGAGGGTCAACAGGGCCTCGTCATGCAGTTGCAGGAACCTGTAGGGTTCACCGTCCACGAACGCGGCCTGGCAACCGCCGTCTTCTCGACACAGCTTACCGTGGGCGCCGCCCTCGCGGCCCTCGACGTCGAATACCACTCGTACGACCGTGTCATGCCCTCGCCGGAGACGGCCCTCACGGCTGGCGTTCACGTGTACGTGGATCGGGCTACCGCCGTCGTTCTCCAGGTCGGCGCCCGTGAGCCGGCCACAGTGTACACCCACGTGGAGTCGGTGGCGGACCTGCTGACCGAGCAGGGGGTTGAGCTGTCCGAGGGTGACCGCCTCACCCCTGATCCGTCCACGCCTCTGCGGAACGGCCTTGCGGTCGCTGTGACACGCGTCAACGAGGTCATCGAGTACGAGAGCACGCCGATCCCGTTCAGCACCATTTACCGCGATGAGCCGTCGCTGCCGCAGGGCGAGAACGTGGTGGTGCAGGCCGGCGTGGACGGCTACGTTCAACAGGAGTACGCCGTCGTTTACGAGAACGACCAGGAGGCAAGCCGAGAGCTGCTCTCGGATATCGTCGTGGCGCCGGATCATCGGATTGTCGCGCAGGGGACGGCGGTCGTTGCCGCCTGGGTGAGCGAGCCGGAGGCCACGGCGCCGGTCGCCGAGCCCGAAGGCGAATCCGAGTGCGCCCGACCCATGAGGGTCTGGGCGACGTGGTACACAGCCACGAGCGCCGGCGGCTCCGGGAGGACCGCCACAGGAACCACGGTGCACAAGGGCACGGTGGCCGTGGACCCCCGCGTCATACCCCTGGGCACGCGAATGGACATCCCCGGCTACGGCTACGGCGTGGCCGAGGACACGGGCGGGGCCATCATCGGGAACATTATCGACCTGGGTTACGGCGCCAACGACGTCAAGGACTGGCGCAGCGGCTACGTAAACATCTGCCTCCTGAACTGAGGCCAGCGCCGAGGGCGGCGCGCGCTGGGGGAGGGGGCCGCAAGCATCGCGGCTGCCGCGGGGTATGTGAGGGCCTGCGGCGGAGCCTGGTTGACACCCGCCTAGCCCAGGCGCACAACCGCGCCCCACCCCAACGGTATAATGGCGGCGTGACGGACTGGCACAGGCGTCGACGGAAAGCTCTGGGTCAGCACTGGCTGGTGGACCGCCGCGTCCTGGGGCGGATCGCCCGCGCGGCGGATTTCAGCGACGCCGACACGGTGATCGAGGTCGGCGCCGGCAGCGGCCTTCTCACGGAGTTGCTGGCGCGGCGGGCCTCGCGGCTCATCGCCGTAGATATCGACCCGGCGCTCGCCGCCGCCCTGCGGGAGCGGTTTCGCGGCCGAGACAACGTGTCGGTGGTGGAGAGGGACGTGCTGGCCCTGACGCCGGAGGAGATCGTGGCCCGGGGCGGCGGCAGGTTGCCCTACGTGGTCGTCGGCAACCTCCCATATTTCATCGGCACAGCCATCGTCCGCCACTTCCTGAACGCCCGCGCGCAGCCCCGCTGGCTGCTCGTTACCCTGCAATTGGAGGTGGCCGAGAGCATCGCCGCCGCGCCCGGCCGGATGTCCTATCTCGGCGTGCAGGTCCAGTACTACGCCGAGCCGCGGGTCCTGTTCGAGATCCCAGCCGGAGCGTTTCGTCCCGCGCCGAAGGTCCGCTCCGCTGTCGTCCGGCTGGACACAAGAGACGGCGTCGCGGTGGATGTGGATGACCGAGAGGCGTTCATGCGGCTGGTGCGGGCAGGCTTCGCCGCCCCTCGCAAGCACCTGCGCAACGCGCTGGCCATTGGCCTGGAGGTGGGCCCCGGCGAGGCCGAGGCGATGCTGGCGGAGGCCGGCGTGGAGCCCGCGCGCCGTGCCCAGACGCTGAGCCTGGAGGAATGGGCCGGCCTCTACCGAGCGCATCGACGCTCCAGCGCGAGCGGTCCACGATAGCTTCCATGCGCCTCCACGCAGCCGCCAAGATCAACTGGACGCTGGAGGTGCTCGGCCGGCGGGACGACGGCTACCACGAGGTGCGCACCGTCATGCAGACGGTGGGCCCATGGGACACGCTTCAGATTGCGCCTCGCCGCGGGCTGGAGGTCACGGTGGAAGGGCCTTACGAGGTCTCCGATGACGATCTGGTCGCTCGCGCGGCGTCCGTACTCGCGCAGGGGGCTGCGCGGGGCGCGAACATCCGCCTGAGCAAGCGCATCGCGGTGGCCGCCGGCCTAGGCGGCGGCAGCTCCGACGCGGCGGCCGCGCTGCGCGGCCTCAACGAGCTGTGGGGCCTGGGCCACGGCGATGACGCGCTGGCGGAGATGGCGGCCGGGCTGGGGTCGGACGTGGCGTTCTTCCTCCGCGGCGGGGTCGCCCTGGCCGAAGGCCGCGGCGAGCGCGTTACACACCTGCCGGACGCTCACCCGGCGTGGCTGGCGCTCCTGGTCCCGCCCTTCCGGACGCCGGACAAGACCAGGAGCATGTATGCCGCTCTGACGCCGGAGGACTTCACCGACGGGTCCCGTACGGACGCTCTCGTGCGCGACATCCGCGAGGGTCGGCCCGTGGGCGACGACAGCCTGTGCAACGCGTTCGACCGCGCGGCGTACGAGGTGTTTGAGGGACTCGGCGATTATCGAGATGCGCTGCTGGCGGCGGGCGCCCGCCGGGTGCACCTGGCCGGTTCCGGGCCTGCCCTGTTCGCGCTGGGCCCGGGCGAAGGGGCAGCTCGGGCCGTTCACGCCCGGCTTCGCTCGCCGGGAGGGGAGGCGTTGGTGGTGCGCACACTGACCGCGACGGAAGCGCTGCGGAGGGAAGACTAGCCGGTGGCGGAGGTGTTCGCGGGCTTCGTGGTGGGCTACGCCTTCTCGCTGCTGTTCAGCGCTGTTGCAGCGGTGATGGTCATCGAGGCGCGCAGCCGGGAGCCGTACCTGTCCAGGGCCATCGCGTCCAACATCAGCGCCCTGCAGCTCGCCGTTCCTATCTCCCTGCTGGCGTTCCTGGCCTGGACGCTCGTTGGGATGCTCCTCGGCGCCCTGTACCGCGCCGCCCGGATCAACCTAGAGGGCGGCGGGCTGGGCAGTCCCAACTGGCCCTTCACGCTGGGGGTCCTCGTCGTCACCCTCGCCTTTCTGGCCACCGTCCTTTACGCCTGGCGGCGGTTGCGCTGGCCGGTGGTCCTGACGGCGGCCGCCTTCGCCGCGATGTTCGGCTGGGGGATGCCGCACCTGGCGGAGCTGGGCCTGTGAGTTCGGCCACAGATGAACGCAGATAGGACACAGGTCTTGTGTTGCCTGAATCCGGTTGAGGCCGAGCGGGCGGCGGGTTACGATGAGGACAGACCTTACGTTAACGGAAAGGTTTCGTGAACTCGATGCCCGGCACCATCGTAGATATGCACGTGCACACGGTGCGCGGCGCCTCGGATTCCTCTCTCACACCCGACCAGCTAATTGGGGAGGCGCGGCGCATCGGTCTCGGCGGCGTCAACATCACCGAGCACGACCGCGTGTGGGACGCCCGCCAGATCGAAGAGCTCCGCGACGGGAGCGGGCTGTTCGTGTCGCGGGGCATGGAGGTGTCCACGGACATGGGCCACATGATCGTCATCGGACTGGACACCTACGTGCCGGGCATCCGTCAGGCGACGGAGCTGCGGCGGGTGGTGGTCGAGGCCGGCGGCTTCATGATCGTGGCGCACCCGTTCCGACACTTCTTCGACCCCATCCACTTCCGCCGCGACGGTCGCGGGCCTTTCGAGATGAACCCGGTGGAGGCCGCGGAAAGGATGCCCGTATTCCAAATCGTCGACGAGCTGGAGGTCGCGAACGGCGGCTGCACTCAGCGGGAGAACCAGTTCGCGCTGCAGGTGGCGGGCATCCTGGGCAGGCGGGGCATCGGCGCCAGCGACTGCCACTCCGTCCAGGGAGTGGGCTGCTACACCACGGTGTTCGAGGAGGCCGTCCGTGACCAGGCCCACATGCTGGAGCTGCTGCACGACGGCCGCTTCCAGGCCCACGAGGGGCTGAACGTGGGGGAGTTCCGCCCGTACGTGGAAAAACCGCTGCGGGCGAGGTAGGGCGGCTCGTGGTCGAGGCTGGGGCCTCGACCTACGGATGCGGTGGAATGCGGCTGAGGGCCAGGCTAAAGCCCGGCCTTCGGGGGTTGGGTCTGCCGGGCGTACGCGGGGCAGACCTAAAGGTCTGCAGCTACGAGTTACTTCCAGCCCGATTCCGCGTAGTCTCAACCGAGAGATACAAAGACATCCGGGCATCTGTTCTCGCCCCAGGCTCGCCGATGCTACAATGACGACGCCTTGACCCGCACACTCGTTTCTCTGGATCTTGAGACCACCGGCCTAGATGTGAAGGCCGATGCCATTATCGAGATCGGCGCAGTGAAGTTCAGCCGTGACGCCGTCCTGGACCGGTTCTCCACCTTCGTAAACCCCAACCAGCCGATACCGGAGCAGATCCAGACGCTGACCGGCATCGGGC
The DNA here is from genome assembly GCA_001795235.1 of Chloroflexi bacterium RBG_16_64_32. Lineage (GTDB taxonomy): Bacteria > Chloroflexota > Dehalococcoidia > SM23-28-2 > RBG-16-64-32 > RBG-16-64-32. Next base: position 10,631 of record MGNZ01000042.1, read on the forward strand.
CGGCGGACGTGCAGGACGCTCCCCCTCTGGAGGCGGTGGCCGCCGACCTGGAGAAGTTCATCGACGGCTGCGTCCTCGTCGGCAGCAACGTGATCGGCTTCGACGCCCCGGTGCTGGACGCGAAGGGTATACGTCGCGGCAAGGAGCTGTACGACACCCACGATCTTGCGGCCCTGCTCCTTCCCGGTCTGGCGGAATACGGGCTGGCCGCGCTGGCCCGTGAGCTGGAGGTCGAGATGCCGGTGCATCACCGGGCCCTGGCCGACGCCGAGACCGCGCGCGAGGTGTTCCTGGCGCTGGCCCGTCGCGCCGCCGCCCTGCCGCCCGACGTCCTCTCGCAGGTGGCCGAGTGGCTAGTGCCCACCGAATGGCCCTGGCGCAACTTCTTCCGCGAGGCGTGGCAGGAGGCCAGCGCGGGCGGTGCGCCCGAGCAGGCCTTCCCAGCCGGGCACGGCGCAATGGCCCGACCAACGATCCCGGAGCCGGTGCAGCCGCGGGAGCGTGAGCGCACGATCGACGCAGGGGAGGCGCTGGCCATCCTCGCCTCCGCCCGCGATCATCCCGATGTGGTTCCTGAGTTCGAGGAGCGGCCGCAGCAGCAGGCCGCCGTGGCCGCCGTCACCGAGGCCCTGAACGAAGGGCACCGCCTCATGCTGGAGGCCGGCACCGGTACAGGCAAGTCGCTGGCCTACCTGATCCCGGCCGCCCTCCACGCCATGGCCAACGGCAGCCGCGTCGTGGTCTCCACGGCCACGATCAACCTTCAGGAGCAGCTTACGGGCAAGGACATCCCGGCCCTGGAGGCGCTGCTGCCTGCGGGCAGCGGCTTCCGCGCCTGCCAGCTCAAGGGCCGGCGCAACTACCTCTGTCTTCGACGCTTCCAGGCGCTGCGGGCCAGCCCCCAGCTCAGCGACGACGAGGCGAGCCTTGCCTCGCGCATCCTCATCTGGCTAACGCAGACCGAATCCGGCGACCGCTCCGAGCTGCGCCTCTCGCAAGGCGAGGAGCCCGTCTGGCGCCGTCTCTGTGCGGAAGGCGCGGATTGCAGCGCCGACAACAGCCACTTCGTGGCCGAGGGGATGTGCTTCCTTCAGCGGGCGCGTCGCCGGGCGGAGGCATCCCACTTAGTGGTCGTTAACCACGCCCTCCTGCTGTCGGACATCGCGCACGGCGGGCGTGTTCTTCCGCCATACGAGCACCTTATCGTCGACGAGGCGCATCACTTGGAGGGCGAGGCGACCCGCCAGTTCGGCTTCGCCGCCGGAGAACGAGAGATCGCCGACCTTCTGGACCGATGCGAGGGGCTGCGGCGGGACGTTCGCGCCGCAGCCCGCGGAAGCGCCGCCGCCCTCGGCCCCGGCGCCCGCCTGACTGGCGTCGCGGAGGCCATCGTCCAGGCCGCCGCGGGCGCCCGCCCCCGGGCGGAGGAGATGTCGTCCCAGCTAAGTGCGTTTCTCAAGCAGCAGTCTTCCCCGGACGCCGGCGGTGGTCGGCAGCCGCTCCTTCTAGATCGGGCCATGCGCGTGCAGCCGGACTGGTCGCACGTAGAGGTGGTCTGGGAGAACCTGCGTCTCACCATCCGCAACCTCGTGTCGCTCCTCGATGAGCTCGCGGGAGCGCTGGAGGAGAGCGCCGGCGCGGCGCTCTCCAGCACAGAGATCATCCAGGCCGAGGTCGGGGCCCTGGTTCAGGAGGCGAACGACCTCTGCAACGGCCTCGCTGCTGCCATCGAGACCGACGACCCACAGCGGGTCGTCTGGCTGGAGTTCGACCGCCGCGATGGCTCCCCGGTGGTCGCCTCGGCGCCTCTGCGGGTGGACCACACGCTGCGCGAGCATCTCTACGATGAACGTCGCTCAGTAGTCCTGACCGGGGCCACGCTGGCCGTCCAGGGCAGCTTCAACTACATGCGTGAGCGCCTGGGCCTGGAGGACGCTTCCGAACTGCTATTGGACTCCCCGTTTGACTACCGGCGCGCGGCCCTGCTGTTGGTGCCGAGCGACATGCCTGAGCCCACGTGGCCCGACTACACGGACGCGCTGTCCCTCGCCCTGGTCGATCTGGCGCGGGCGGCGGGCGGCCGGGCTCTGGCCCTTTTCACGTCACACTCGGCGTTGCGCGCCGCCTACGCCCTGGCCCGGGGCCCGCTCCGGATGGAGGGCATCGACGTCCTGGCCCAGGGGATCGACGGCTCGCCCCGCCAGCTCATCCGGGCGCTAAAGAGAAACCCCCGCGCCGTTGTCCTGGGAACGGCCAGCTTCTGGGAGGGGGTCGACATCGCGGGTGAAGCGCTGTCGCTCCTCGTCATCACCCGCCTGCCCTTCAACGTACCTACAGAGCCGGTGTTCGCCGCTCGCTCCCAGGAGTACGACGACCCGTTCCACGAGTACGCTGTCCCTCAGGCGGCGCTGCGCTTCAAGCAGGGGTTCGGCCGCTTGATCCGCAGGAAGAGCGACCGCGGGGTCGTGGCCGTGCTCGACCGGCGCATAACGAGCAAAGCCTACGGCGCCGCCTTTCTGGACTCGCTGCCCTCGTGCGAGGTGCGCGAGGCGGCCTTGCGGGAGCTGCCGTCCCTCACAGCGGGCTGGATTTCCGGGAATCCTGATGAGCCCGCAGCCGCGTAGGCGGGTGGCGTGAGCTCTGAGGCCTGGCCAGCCTGGGCCAGCCGTGTGATAATCGCTAACGCCTGCTGAAGACCGGCTACGATGTCAAGCCATGACTCTGATACCGTCCTGCGGACCGTGGGCCTGACCAAGCGTTACGGGCGAGTGCTGGCGCTGGCGGATCTCGATCTGGAAGTGCGTCGCGGGCACGTCTACGGCTTCCTGGGCCCCAACGGTGCCGGCAAGACCACCACCATAGCGCTCATCCTGGGCCTGTTGGCACCGAGCGGGGGCCACGTGGAACTGTTCGGGCAGGATACGCGGGCACACCTGTCGGAGGCGCTGCGCCGGACGGGAGCCGTCCTGGAAGGGCCGTCATTCTACCCCCACCTTTCGGGCCGCGACAATCTGCGCGTCTGGGGAGGTCTGTCCGGCGCTGTTGATGGAAAGAGGGTGGATGAACTCCTGGAGCTGGTGGGGCTGCGAGACCGCGGCCGGGACAAGGTGCGCGCCTACTCCCTGGGCATGCAGCAGCGGTTGGGCCTGGCCGCCGCCCTCCTGCACGAACCGGAACTGCTGGTATTGGACGAGCCCACCAACGGCCTTGATCCGGCGGGGATGCGCGAGGTCCGCGAGCTGATCAGAGAGCTGGGGCAGATAGGGAAGACGGTGTTCGTCTCCAGCCACCTTCTGGGCGAGGTCGAGCAGATGTGCGACCACGTGGGCATTGTCAAGGAGGGCCGGCTGCTGACGCACGGGGCGGTCTCGGCGCTGCTGCGCCGAGGCGAGGCGCTGGAGATGCGGGTGACCGATCCCGAGAGGGCGGTGCAGGTGCTGGAGGGCTTGCCATGGGTGAACGGCATCAGGCGCCAGGACGACCGCCTGGTGGTGGAGGCGCCGCGAGTGCGGGCGGCCGAGCTGAGTCGCGCCCTGGCCGATCACCAGGTGTACCTGGCGGAGCTGCGGCCCCGTGATAGCAGCCTGGAGGAGTTCTTCCTGGAGGTCACTGGGGAGGGTGAGCCCCGTGACTAGCATGCTGGCCGCCGAGCTACTCAAGGTACGCAAGCGCTGGATGCCCTACGTCTTGCTCCTGGTCATGGCGGCGGGGGCCGCCGTCCAAATCTGGCTGCTCGGGTACGTCAGCTGGAGGGAAAGTGAAGTCGAGTTCCAGCAGTCGGCGCTGCGAGCGTTCGCTCTCCCGTGGTCCCTTTCCGCTCTTCTGGACGCCGGGCAGTTCTGGGGCGCCATCCTGGTGGGCATCCTGACCGCCTCCACGGTGGCCACCGAGCACGGCTGGGGCACCGTCCGGCAGGCCCTCATCCGGGGCCAGACCCGCAACCAGTATTTGGCGATAAAGCTTTTGGGCAGCGCCCTCATAGCCGCCGTCAGCCTCCTCCTGGCCTTCGGCATCGGCGTCTGTTTGTCGGTCATAGCCACGGCCGTGGCAGATCGCCCCATCAGCCTCGATGTCGCCGGCGGCCCATCGGCCTTGGACATACTGCTCATGATTCTCCGCGCTGGCTACGGGATCCTGCCCTATGGACTGCTGGCGTTCTGCCTGGCCACAGTGGGCCGGTCGACCACCGTGGGGGTGGCAGGCATCCTACTGTTCATGTTCGGCGAGGCGATCCTCCTGGGTGTTCTAGGGGGCATCGGTGGCGTCGCTGCGGACGCGCGTGCCTTCTCTATGGGCCACAACGTCAGCGCCCTCCTGGCCGCCAACCGCATCGGCTTGGGCGACTACAACAGCATGGCCCCCAGGCCGAACCCGCTGACATCCGATCTGCCGGACCCTGCGGTCGCCGCGCTGGTTCTGGCCCTCTACTGCCTCGCTTTCCTGGCCATTGCCTTCGTGACCTTCCGACGGCGCGACATCCGAGGCTGAGGATGCGGCGCTGGCAGTCCGGGCAGCGTGTCGACGAGACCGACGCGGGGAGCGCCCCACCACCGAAATTCGTAGGTCGAGGCCCCAGCCTCGACCGGGGCAGGGCTGGGGCCCTGCCCTACAGGATGGTTCCATTGGACGCGGAGGTGCGGGCCCACTCCAGCCGTGGCCTCCTGGCCATCACTCGTCGCGATGACGATGCGCCTATCGGTGTGCTGGAATATCGGGTTGGCTATCCGGCAGAGGGTTGGCTCTGCGTCGGCTTCGTTGCGGTGGAGCCGCCACTGCGGGGGCTGGGCTTCGGCTCGGAGGCGGTGCGATTGTTGGAGGAGGAGGCGCTGCGACGCGGGCGGGCGCGGCGGTTCTGCGCCGAGGTCCCTCGTGGCAACGGCACGGGGCTGTACTTCTGGCTGAGGTTAGGCTACCGCCCTGTGGGCCCCGGCGAGGACCACTGGCCGGGCCGCCGCCCGCGCGGTATCATCGGCATGATGCGCGAGTTTGAGAACCTGGAACCTAGAACCGCGTATCTGTCATTCTGAGCGACCGTAGGGAGCGAAGCCTGTCCTGAGCGGAGTCGAAGGGAATCTGACGCTTGCGGTCGCCAAACGCTAGATTCTTCGTCGCTTCGCTCCTCAGAATGACAGGCTGGGTTCTGAGGCGAGACGAAGGGGGTGCCATGCAGGACATCTTCCGCCACATAGATGATCACCTGAACGAGTCCCTTGCTCAGCTCACGGAGCTGTGCAAGCTGGCCAGCGTCAGCGCTCATCCGCCCACGGCGGACGCCATCGCCAAGACGGCGGAGCACGTGTCCGGCCTCCTGCGCGACCTCGGGTTCGAGGCGAGCATCTTGACCAAGCCTGCCCTGAGCGAGGTCGAAGGGCCTGCGCCGGCAGAAGGTAGCGGGTCGCTGGGCGGGCAGGCGGTGGTCTACGCGGAGCAGCCGGGGCGGTCGTCCCGCACCCTTCTCTTCTACGACCACTACGACGTGCAGCCGGCGGAGCCGCTGGAGCTGTGGTCGTCGCCGCCATTCGAGCCGGCCATTCGCGAGGGCAAGCTGTACGGTCGCGGAGTCGGTGACAACAAGGGCAACATCGCCGCCCGCCTGGCCGCCCTTCGCGCCTGGAAGGAGGTCCGCGGCGAACTGCCGTGCTCGGTCAAGTTCTGCATCGAAGGCGACGAGGAGATCGGCAGCCCGCAGATGGAGGAGTTCGTGGAGGAGCAGCGGGGGCTCCTGGCCGCCGACGCCTGCGTCTGGGAGGGTGGTGGAGTCACCTGGGAGGGAATCCCCCAACTGACGCTCGGTGTGAAGGGACTGCTGTACGTGGAGCTGGCAGCGAACACCGTTAACCGCGATGCCCACTCGTCGTACGGCACGGTCCTTGCCAACGCGGCCTGGCGCCTGGTCTGGGCCCTGGCCTCCATCAAGGGGCCGGACGAGAGGGTGCTGATCGACGGCTTCTACGACGCCGTTCGCAGGGCCACGCCAGAGGAGCGGGCGGCGGTGGAGGCGATGCCCTCCGAGGAGGCGGAGACGCTGCGATCGTACGGAGTGGAGGAGGCCCTGACCGGCGTGCGCGGGCTGGACTACCGCCTGCGCCACCTGTTCGAGCCCACGGCCACGATCGACGGTCTCACCTCGGGTTACGAGGGGGAAGGGCCGAAGACGGTCCTGCCGGCGCGGGCGATGGCCAAGATGGACTTTCGGCTGGTGCCCGACCAGGACCCCGACGACGTCTTCGCCAAGCTGCGGCGGCACCTGGACTCCAGGGGCTTCGGCGACATAACGCTGCGCTACCTCAGCGGCGAGCGGCCCGCCCGTACCCCGGTCACCGACCCCTTCGTCGGCGTCGTGCGGCAGGCGGTGATGGACACGTACGAGCGGGAGCCCATAATCGTACCGTCGATGGCCGGGACGGGGCCACTCTACCCGTTCGTGGCTACGCTGGGCCTGCCCACGGCCGATATTGGCATCGGCTACCCGGAGTCGCGCGCCCACGCGCCGGACGAGAACATCCGCATCGAGGACTTTCGGCGGGGCGCGAAGGCGATAGCAGCGCTGCTGGGGCGGTTCGGGGAGGGGTAACGGGGTCGCCCTTCGACAGGGCTCAGGACGAGCGGCTGGCTTCAGATGAGGCGAGAACAGCGGCTGGCCCCGCCCCAGATTCCCGCCCGAGGCGGACTGACGCCTTCGCGGCGAGCGTGATGGCCCCGAACGGTCGTGGTGGCCGCTCAGAATGACAGGCACGAGGCGCGAAGGCGATAGCGGCGCTGCTGGGGCGGTTCGCGGAGGCGTAACGGGCAGGGCTGAAGCCCCTTCAGAGGCGGGCAGGCCTGTAGCTACGGCCCAGCGGTCCTGGGAGGGCTAGTGCCCCTCGCCCACGGGTGGCTCGGCCTCCCCGCCGGTGGGCGAACGCTCGTCCGGGCGCAGGCAGTTGAAGCAGGCGAAACGCAGCGAGAGGTACTGCTCGTCGATCCAGACGTCGCCGCAGTCCTTCCCGCCGACGTCGTTGCGCTGGTTAAGGTGGAACCGCTGGTCGCACTCGCCGCACTGGGCGGAGTTCAGCTCTTCGAGGGCCTCTCCGCAGACCGCGCACGTGCCTTCTGCAGCCGTCATCATTCGCGTCTATCCGAGCTAAGCCCGAGCAACCGGCGGGCCATCCTCTCTTCGTCTCCACGGGAGCGCACTTCGCTGTCCAGCTTAGCAGCCTTCAGATGTCGCAGCACTTCGCCCAGCCGAGGCCCCGGCTTGGCGCCCATGGCCAGCAGGGCGTGGCCGTCAAGGGCGGGTTTCAAGGAGCGCCAGCGGCGAAGGTAGCGCAGCGCCTGCCGGCGGGCACGCTCTTGGCCGGATGCCGCCAGCGCCCACGTTGTGGGCAACGGGAAAGGGGAAAGGAGCTCAACGGTGCGGCTGGGCTTGACCCGTCCCGATAGCTCTCGCTCCAGCTCTCGCGCCACCGGCGCGGCCCGAACGGCCTCCGTCTGGCGCCGGTTCAGGGCAAGGCGGGCGGCCAGCGCTGCCGCTTCTTGCAGGGAGAGGTCCCACGCCATCAGGGCCAGGTACGCGGTCGACGAGGGTTCGCGCAGCAACCTGTTGAGCGTCTCGAAGGCCTCCGCCCGGCGGCCGTCAAACGAGAGGGCGCGATGGATCGCGCGCAGGGCGCCCAGCTCCTGCAGGCGGAGGAGTATGCGCTGCGGCTCCGGCTCGCGCAACGTGCGGGTCAGCTCCTCGCGCAGTCTGGGCCCGCTGATCGACTCCAGGAAGCCCACATCCCGCTCTATCCAGTGCAGCGTCTTCGCCTCGAACCGGAACCCCAGCCGCGGCCCGTATCGGGCGCCGCGCAGGATGCGGGTTGCGTCGTCCCGGAAGCTGGCCTCATGGAGCACGCGGAGGAGCTTCGCGTCGAGGTCGGCCTTTCCGCCGAACGGGTCGATGATGCTGCCCGCGCGGTCGCCCGTCAGGGACAGCGCCATGGCGTTCACCGTGAAGTCGCGCCGGAGGAGGTCGTCATGGAGCGAGCCGGGACTAACGGATGGCAGCGCTCCTGGCCGGTCGTAAGTCTCAGCGCGGGCGGTGGCCACGTCCAGGCGGAAACCGCTGCCTTTCAACGTGGCCGTGCCAAAGGCGGAATGGACGACGCAGCGGACATGCGGCAGGCCCGCCGCCACCCGCCGAGCGAGGGCGGGCGCGTCCCCTTCCAGCGTGAGGTCTACGTCCAGCGTAGGACGGCCGAGGAGGAGGTCGCGCACGGCGCCGCCGACAAGGTAGAGGGGGAGCGATTCGGCCCGGGCGCGGCGATGGATGGCGTCGAGGGGTGGTTGGGCAGACGCCGGGAGAGCCTTCTTGAGTTTGTCGATTAGGTTAGGCCGAGCCATATTGGGCACCGGCGACTATTATAAGGCGTCGCCTTGACAGGCCGTTTTGCAGCCGCCTATCATGAGTTGAAATCCGCCATGTATCGCACACTCCCGTGGCACCGTCGCAGAATGCCTTGGCCCCGCTATTTCTTCCGTGCAGTGCGGCCGAGTGTCAGGGACGGCGACGCGTCCAGCGCTTAAGTTAGCCTTTCCCATGGCAACCGAAACGACGTCGAAGGCTCCCGACTCCCTCCTCAGATCCCTGGATATCGAGTTCCGGCAGCACGCCCTCGTGGAACAGGCGCTCGTTCACCGCTCCTATCTGAACGAAGCGCCGGAGCTGGACCTGGAGTCGAATGAGCGCATGGAGTTCCTGGGCGATGCCGTGCTCGGGATCATTATCTCGGATCGACTGTATCGTGACTATCCGGCGCTGAGCGAAGGCCACCTGAGCCAGGTGCGCGCGCTCCTGGTGCGCTGGGACACCCTCGCGCAGGCAGCCGAGCGAATTTGCCTGGGCGAATACCTGATCCTCGGCCGTGGCGAGGAGATGTCCGGCGGGCGCACCCGTCCATCGAACCTTGCGGGCGCTCTGGAGGCGCTTATCGGCGCCGCGTTCCTGGACGGCGGAATGACCAAGGCCCGGAAGCTTGTGCTCCAGTGTCTGCAGCCGGAGCTCGATAAGATCGCAGCCGGGGCCGTGGCCATCGACAGCAAGTCGCAGCTTCAGCACGTGGTTCAAGCCCGCTGGCATGAGATACCGAAGTACCGGCTCGTATCCGCTGTAGGGCCGGACCACGCCAAGACGTTCACGGTTGAGGTCGTGGCGCACAGCGAAGTGCTGGGCCAAGGTGAGGGGCGCAACAAGAAGCAGGCTGAGCTTGCGGCCGCCAGCGAGGCGCTAGACGCCTTGGCCGCCTCGGGCTGACATCTAAATGTACCTGAAGCGGCTGGACATCCAGGGCTTCAAGAGCTTCGCTACCCGCACCACGTTCGAGTTCGGTCAGGGCATTACCGCCATCGTCGGGCCCAACGGCTCGGGCAAGTCCAACATTGCAGACGCCCTCCGTTGGGTGCTGGGCGAGCAGTCCGGACGTGTCCTGCGCGCCCGCAAGACGGAGGACGCCATCTTCGCGGGCTCCTCCCGGCGACAGAAGGCCGAGAAGGCGGAGGTGACCCTCACGCTGGACAACTCCGACGGCTGGCTGCCGCTCGACTTCAGCGAGGTCGCCATGAGCCGCCGCGCCTACCGCAACGGCGAGAGCGAGTACCGCATCAACCGTAAGCGAGTGCGACTGCGCGACCTCCACGAGCTGCTGGCCCAGGCCAGCGTTTCCCAGACCTCCTACGCCATCATCGGCCAGGGGCTGGTGGAGACCGTTCTTAACCTGCGTCCCGAGGAACGCCGGCAGCTCATCGATGAGGCGGCCGATATCCAGCGCTATCGCCTGCGCATCGACGAGGCGCGCTCGAAGCTCGCCGCGACGCACGAGAACGTGGAGCGCATCAAGCTCCTGGTGAACGAGATCGCCCCCCGTCTGGGCCATCTGGAGCGCCAGGCCAAGCGGGCCACCGACTACGCACGTATCTCCCGCGAGCTGTCGCAGGCGCTTCGCGCCCACTACGGCCACCAATGGCACTACGCGCACGAGACGCTGGCTGTCTCCCGCGCCGCCCATGACCAGGCCCAGGCCGACTTCACCCAGGCGAAGGTCGCTGCGGAGACCTGCCAGCGCGAGCTAACGGAGGTAACCAAGGGACTGGAGGCCCGCCGCCGTGATGCCGCCAGCTCGGCAGCCGACCGCCAGCGGGTGGCCGACCGCATCCGTGAGCTGGAGCAGGGCCTGGCCGTGTCCGCCCAGAGGCGGACCATCCTGGAGGCGCGTCAGCAGGAGCTTCGTGACGAGGCGGCCGCCCTGGAGGAGGAACGTGCCCAGGCGGCGGATATCGTTTCCGGCCTGGACGCCCGCCGCGCGGAGCTGGGGGAGGCGCTGACCGCGGCCCAGGCCGAGCTCGAGCGGCGCCGGGCCGAGCTGGCGGCTCTGGAGGAGGAGCTGGCCGGGGGCCAGGGGCGGGCCGGCGACGAAGAGGCCCGGAGCCAGCGCCTGCGCGCCGCCGCTCGCGACATCGATGCCCGCCTCAAGCACCTCAGCCTCAGCCGCCGTGATCTTGAGAAGGAGGCTGATCGCCTGGACACCCGTCGTCGCTCCATCATCAGCCAGATGGGGGAGTTGGTCCGCGTCCTCCGCGGCTACCGCGGCGACGAGGCCCAGCTAGCGGACGAGATCGCCGGTGTAGTCCGCCGCCGCCAGGTCCTGGAGGGAGAGATATCGAAGCTGCGTGAATCGCTGGCCAAGGTGGAGGCGAATCAGAACACCCGCCGCGGCAAGCTGGAGGCCCTGGAGGCGCGCCTCAGCGTCTTGACCGAGGCCCAACACCAATTCGAGTCGGCCGAGGCGGACGAGCCGGAGGTCACCGTGGAGGGCGCGCTGGCAGCGATCTATCAGGTCGTCCGTGTTCCCCGCGGTCTGGAGCAGGCGATCGAGGCCCTCCTCAGCGATATGGTGGAGGCGTTCATCGTCCGGCACCAGACGGAGGCCATCGCCGCAATCCAGGCCCTCGTAGCCCAGGATGCTCCCCGCACTACCATCCTCCCCATGGACGTCATAAAGCAGGTCTATCCCCTCAACCTCATGCGTGAGCGAGGGATCGTCGGCGTGGCGGCGCAGCTAGTGCGTTGCCAGCCGCCATATCAGAGGCTCATCGATTCCCTGCTGGGCCGCTGCATCGTCGTCAACGACGTGGACACTGCCGCCCGCATCGTCCGTCGCGGCCTGGGCACCGTGGTGACGATGGACGGCATCGTGTTCCACACCACGGGCGCTATTACGGCCGGCTTCCCGCGTACCACCCGACCCTACATCCTGGGCCACGGACGCGACCTGGAGTCGCTGCCGAAGGAGATTGACCGCGTGCGCCGCTCCCTGGCCGTCACCGAGAACGAGGTCCACTCCCTGCGCGACCGACTGCGCGGAAGCGAGTCGGGCCTGGCGGGCCTGGCCGCCGATGCCGACGGCGGCCTGCAGCGGCGCATGCGCGTCCAGAGCGCCATCGCCGACAGCCAGCGGCGGCTGGCCCAGCTCCGCGGCGAGCTGCGGGGGCTCATCGCCTCGCAGATCAACCTGCGCGAGCAGGGCCAGGACCGTGCCCGCGAGTCCGAACGGGTGGCCCAGGAGCGCGATCGCTCCCTGGCCGAGGCGCAGGAGCTGGAGGAGTCCGCCCGCTACCTGAGAAAGGCCAGCACCGTCGTCGACCAGCGGCGCGCCCAGCTCCAGAAGGCCGTGTCTGAGGCTATTTCGTTGCCCGCCGAACTGGGGGGCCGCATTCAGTCGCTGGACGTGCAGAGGGAAAGCTCATCGGCCTCCCTGACGCGCCTGGACTCGCAGCTCTCCGCGAAGGATGTGCAGCGGCGCGGTCTGGAGATGGAGCATTCGACGCTGGCCGGCAGCGCCCGCTCCGACGAGCAGGAGCTGGCCCAGGCCCAGGAGCAGCTCCGGCCGCTGGTCGAGGCGTCAGCGCCGGACCAGGGAGAGGCCGTCCAGCTTGAGCTACGCGAGCGCGAGCTGCACCAGCAGCTTCTCTCCGACCAGAGCCGGATGTTCCAGGCGGAGCGGCGCGCCCTGGAGACGGAGGCCGAGGTGCGGCGCTGGCAGACGGAGACCGACACCCTCCGCCAGCGCATCGAGGAGGACGGCCTGTCCATCACCGGCGACGGGGACGTCGTGTCGCCCGAAATCGCCGTGCCGCGGGTGCCGCAGTGGCTGGCGGGGCCGACAGGTCGGCCGACACTCGGCCCCGAAGGCCCCGACGAGGGCCCGGGCGGCCTGCGCCCCATCTCCGGCGGCGCCGGCATCGACCCCGGGGCGCTGGGCCAGCAGATCGACCGGCTGCGCTCGCAGATGCGCCGCCTGGGGCCGGTGAACGTGGAGGCGACGGAGGACTACGCCGAGCTACGGGATCGGCACGACTTCCTGACGTCGCAGCTCGACGACCTGAGCGGCGCCGAGGAGGCGCTCCACCGCGCCATCCACGAGCTGCACGGGGTCATGCGCAAGCGCTTTCACGCCACCTTCGAGACGGTGGCCGAGGGGTTCGAGGAGTACTTCCAGACGTTCTTCTCCGCCGAAGGCGGCGCCGGCCAAGCCCGTCTGACCCTGACCGACCCGAAGGACCTCCAGAACACGGGCGTGGAGATCGAGGCGCAGCCGCCGGGCAAGCGGCTTCAGACGCTGGCCCAGCTCTCCGGCGGGGAGAAGGCGCTGACGGCAGTCGCCCTGCTGTTCGCGCTGCT